>CAZMLD010000182.1:0-5102 GCA_964566975.1 uncultured Thiotrichaceae bacterium
ACATTTTGCGAAATTTTGTACGCTTAGGTTGTAACACTTTATAATCCTCTAATTAAGGCGTTCGCTGCCTGACAACTATTTTTTATCAGCACCGGTAGCATTTTTCGCACCTTTATTTGCCGTGTCCTTTGTGTCTTTTTCTTTATAAAGGTCAAAAACTTCACCTTTATAGATCCAGACTTTAATCCCTAAGATTCCGTACGTTGTTAAAGCTTCGAACGTACCGTAGTCGATATCTGCACGTAAAGTATGTAAAGGTACGCGACCCTCATGATACATTTCACTACGAGCTATTTCTGCACCATTTAAACGGCCAGCAATTTTAATTTTTATGCCTTGTGCACCCATACGCATTGTATTTTGAATGGCGCGTTTCATGGCACGTCTGAACATAACACGACGTTCTAATTGTTGCGCTATGCTTTCAGCAACGAGTTTTGCATCAAGCTCAGGCTTACGTATCTCTTCAATATTTACTTTTACGCTGTTAATGTGCAAGCCGATTATTTTTGCTACATCTCTTCGCAGTACTTCTATATCTGCACCTTTTTTACCAATAACCACACCAGGTCTCGCGGTATGAATAGTGATGTTTGCAGAACCTGTCGGTCGCTCAATCTGTATACGGCTAACGTTGGCACTTGCTAGTTTCTTATGCAAATGTTCGCGCACCTGGATATCTGCGTTCAGGAGATTAGGAAAATCTTTTGTTGACGCATACCATCTCGCATTCCAATCTGCTGAAATACCTAAACGCATACCTACTGGATGTACTTTTTGACCCATTATTCAATTCTCTTATATTGGCCGAACTTTATTATGGTGAACCGTTAACATTAACGATCAGACACACAAACCGTTATGTGGCTTGTACGTTTTAATATTCTGTTTGCTCTTCCCTTTGCACGTGGCTGAATACGTTTCATTGTCGGACCTTCATCGACAAAAACTTTTGCCACATGCAGCTCGTCAATGTCTGCGCCTTCATTATGCTCTGCATTTGCAATCGCCGACTCTAGTATTTTTTTCATCAAATCCGATGACTTTGTAACACCAAAGGTTAATGCTTCCAGTGCTTTATCAACGGGTAACCCACGTATTTGATCAGCAATTAGACGACATTTCTGAGGCGAAATGCGTGCGTATCTATGTTTTGCAATAACTTCCACAATGACACCTTTGTTATTTTAGCGAGTATTATTTAGCTTTTTTGTTTGCAGTGTGGCCTCTGTAAGTTCGGGTCAGTGCGAACTCACCCAACTTATGGCCAACCATGTTTTCATTTACCAAAACGGGTATATGTTGCCTGCCGTTATGTACCGCAATAGTCAAGCCAACCATTTCTGGAAAAACGGTCGAACGACGTGACCATGTTTTAATTGGCTTACGATCTTTAGTCGCAACCGCTTTGCTCACTTTAGCGATTAGATGATGGTCAATAAATGGACCTTTTTTTAATGAACGTGGCACTTAATTTTCCTCGATTATTTATACTTCGTCTATTTATAAAAACGATTAACCGTAACGACTAATTATTTATTTCTGCGGCGCAGTATCATATTATCTGTACGTTTGTTACTACGTGTTCTGTAACCTTTTGTTGGCATACCCCACGGTGACACTGGATGGCGACCACCTGAGGTACGACCTTCACCACCGCCATGAGGGTGATCAACCGGGTTCATTACTACACCGCGAACTGTTGGTCGTACGCCGCGCCAGCGAGTTGCACCCGCTTTACCAAGCGAACGTAAAGAATGCTCTGAATTACCCACTTCACCGATAGTTGCACGGCAATCAGTATGAATTTTACGCATTTCACCGGAGCGCAGTCGTAATGTTGCATAGATGCCTTCACGTGCAAGTAATTGCGCCGTGGTACCGGCGCTGCGCGCTATTTGTGCACCTTTACCCGGCTTCATCTCAACACAGTGAACCTGAGAACCAACAGGTATGTTGGCAATAGGCAAGGCATTACCCGCTCGAATAGGTGCATCAGCACCAGACTGTAGCATATCGCCTGCTTTAACACCTTTTGGCGCAATAATGTAGGCCTTCACCCCATCTTTATAAACTAATAATGCGATATTTGCCGTACGATTTGGATCATACTCTATTCGTTCAACTCGCGCAGGTATGCCATCTTTGTTACGTTTAAAATCAATGATGCGATAACGTTGCTTATGCCCGCCACCTATATGTCGCACACTAATACGACCCGCATTATTCCGCCCACCTGATTTTGACTTACTTTCAGTAAGGGAACGTACTGGCGCACCTTTGTGCAATTCTTTATTAACAACCTTAACGACGAATCGACGTCCAGGAGATGTTGGTTTAGTTTTTACAATTGCCATAAGTATTTCACTTTTTTTCTTCTTGCCTGCTTATTATGATACAGGGCTGTTTGACTAGAGTCGTTTAGTTAGCACCAGAAAAATCAATATCATTGTCTGCCATTAACGTTACGTAAGCTTTACGTGCATCAGAGCGTTTACCCAAGCGACCAGAAAAACGTTTGGTTTTGCCTTTAACATTTAAAATACGAACTTTTTCAACTTTAACTTTAAACATAGCTTCGACAGCTTGCTTAACTTCTGCCTTTGTTGCTGTAGTCAACACTTTGAAAACATGTTGATTCTGCTCATCGGCTAACAAGCTGCCTTTTTCTGACACGTGTGGTGAAACTAAAATCTGATGCATGCGTTCCTGATTCATTACTTAGTTTCCTCAACACGGTTATCAAGCTGTTCTTCGATTGCACGTATCGCACCAACAGTAACGACAACGTGCTCTGAGCGAATCAGATTGACTGGGTTCATACCAGCAACATCACACACTTCCACATGTGGCAGATTACGCGCAGACAAGTATAATTTCTCATCACCTGTTTCGGTAACGATTAATGGTTTACTAACACCTAAGTCAGCCAGCTTGGCAACCATTTGTTTTGTTTTAGGCGCATCGACAGTTATGTCTTCAACAATAAGCAGACGCTGCTGCCGTGCCAGCTCAGACAAGATTGAGCGAACACCAGCTCGATACATTTTTTTATTTAATTTTTGCTTGTAGTCTCGTGGCTGAGCGGCAAAAGTCACACCACCGCTGCGCCATAAGGGACCGCGACTGGTACCTGCGCGGGCACGACCGGTACCTTTTTGATTCCATGGTTTTGCACCACCACCCCTTACTGCCGAGCGATTTTTTTGCGCAACAGTGCCTGCACGCCCCGCTGCCATATAGGCAGTCACCAGCTGGTGAATCAGGCTTTCTTTGTATTCAAGACCAAACACCGCATCAGACACGGTAATGGTTTCTTTACTATTATGTAATTGCAGATCCATGGTTAATCTCTTAATAATCTTTAAAAACTTACAATCTTATGTATAAATGCGAAATACAAGAACCCGTATACGATATGACGTTTTACTCTAAACAAGCCGGCAAATTATTTAGCTTTAACTGCCGGTTTTACAATTACATCGCCACCTTTAGAACCAGGTATAGAGCCTTTTACCAATAACAGACCACGTTCAGAATCAACACGAATCAGCTCCAATGACTGAATTGTGCGCTGCACATTACCCATGTGACCTGACATCTTTTTACCTTTTATCACACGACCCGGTGTTTGGCACATACCAATTGAACCGTTAGAGCGATGCGAGATCGAGTTACCATGTGTTGCATCTTGCATTGAAAAGTTATGACGCTTAATACCACCTTGAAAACCCTTACCAATAGTTGTGCCGGTGACATCAATCTTTTGCCCTACCTCAAACATGTCAAGAGAGACTTCGCCGCCAACCGCAAAATCAGTAGCCTCATCACCTTCTACACGAAACTCCCACAACCCTCGCCCAGCTTCTACACCAGCTTTTGAGAAATGTCCTGCCATCGGCTTATTGACGCGTGACGCTTTCTTAATACCTGTCGTCACTTGAATAGCCTGATAACCATCAGTTTCAGCAAGCTTAACCTGAGTTATACGGTTTGACGAAACCTCAATTACACTAACAGGAATAGAGTCACCTTCTTCAGTGAATACACGGGTCATACCTGCTTTTCTACCAACAACACCAATAGTCATATTTATGCCTTTTACCAATACTTGTTAATATCAAACCAGCAAAAAAACAGCCACCATGAACCACATTAAAAAGAGTAACGAGGTTTCGTGAACTTTTAATCACTAGCACTGCCTACTGGCAGCCACAACCATATGGTCAATGAATTAAATTTATACCGAACTTTTAATAAGCAATCATTATTTAATTGCAGTTTTCGCAGTATCCATGATGATTTATTTAATCATTCAAAAATTCAGGACTTACGATAATAAGGTACCTGCGCCGTGTCTTTAAATAGTGTGTGTCTCAACAATCATAAAAAAATCAGAGTTTCGACTGCTATTAGCCAGGCAGCAAAGCAGAGTATTATATACGCTTTTCCAACTAAAAAGAAGCGTTAGTTAAACTTATTTAACATAGATTACAGCTTTATCCTGCACTACCTCATCCAAAATAAAGAGCATGAAGTCTACTTTTATCTCAAACGCAAGCATTGCCGTTTTAATGTAGCCAAGAAGCTTACCAACAAGCATAAAGCAGCTGATACTGCCCGCCAGAACTTACTATTAATTCAGTTTAATTTGCACATCAACACCGGCAGACAGATCCAGCTTCATTAAAGCATCAACCGTTTTGTCCGTTGGATCTATTATGTCAAGCATGCGCTTATGCGTACGAATTTCGTACTGATCACGCGCATCTTTATTGACATGCGGTGAAATCAGAATAGTAAAACGTTCTATTTTTGTTGGCAAGGGTATAGGCCCTTTAACGTGTGCGCCAGTGCGCTTTGCTGTTTCGACAATTTCATGTGCCGAACGATCAATCAAATGGTGATCAAATGCTTTTAAACGAATTCTTATGTGTTGATTAGCCATAATTTTCTCAGTATATCTATTTTTGTTTAACGACGTGCAGGTGGTTATTACTCTAATATTTTAGCAACGACACCCGCACCAACAGTACGACCACCTTCGCGAATCGCGAAGCGTAAACCTTCTTCCATTGCTATCGGGTTGATCAGGCTTACGA
>CAZMLD010000183.1:0-5039 GCA_964566975.1 uncultured Thiotrichaceae bacterium
AGTGAGAAAGGCGAAAAAGAAAATAAAAACCTACCAACTTAAAGGCGTGCCATCTGTCGCCGTTAATGGAAAGTACCTAGTCAGCGCCTCAATGGCCGGTTCTTTTGGTAACATGATAGAAATAGTTGATTATTTGATTGCAAAAGAATCTAAGTAAAAACGCGGACAAGTCAGCAAAGATAGTCTAAAAAACAAAGCGACACAGGAGAATGAGTGACATGAAAGTTCATGCAGGTTTAATTAGCATCGCTCTGGCGCTGACAATGCTATTAGTCGGCTGTAGCGGTACGGACGAAATAAAGCAGGCGACAGCAGACTGTGTGTTCCCGGACTCACCGACAGCGGCAGCACCTGGCTGGATCTGTGATGAACCCGTTGTCGGTATCGCCGTGTCAGCCGTTGGTGTCGCCGAAAAGTCAGCTGCGGGTCACAGTTTTATGAAAAACATGGCCGCAACCGATGCTCGCGTACAACTGGCACAGTCAATGAAAGTGCATGTACAAAACATGGTGAAGCAGTATGCTGAAACGACGGGAGCGGCAGATGCTGAAACCGTAGACAGAGTAAATAGTTCAGTGACAAAACAGATTACAGATGCAACGTTAGTGGGTACTAAAATATTTAAAACACGCACCAGCCCTAATGGTACCTTGTATGTGTTGTTAGGCATGGACGCATCCATCGCGGTAACCATGGCTGAAAATGCGCTAAAAAGCAGCATGAATAATGACCGGGCATTATGGCAACAATTTAAAGCACAAAAAGCCCAGGATGAACTGGCGTCGTCGATTGCCAATATGAAGTAGTCATCAAGACCGGATTTGACAAAACCGCCAGCCGAATCATCGGCTGGCGGTTTTTTTATGCCTGTTATTGAATAATGAAGCGCTAAGATTTTAACTAGCTGGGGGCTGAGCTATGCTCTGCACTGTAATAAGCGTTAAGTCTGGTCGATACGGGCTGTCGAAAGTCACGTGAGATAGCGCAAAGCTAATTATGTTGCGGTACAATTTACAGAAGGTGTCAGCTATAATAAATTAAGGTTTTATCAATGGTGCAACGTTCAATCATCGCCGTGTGGTATGGCAATGTCTAGGTTTATACAATGTGTATTTGCTACTATCGTTAAATAAATAAGCTTAATAATCGATAATAAATGACATGAGGTCATGCAAAACGATAGGGAAGTGAAATAGAGGGAAATGAAATATCAGGAGGGCAGTGATGTTTGTTACAAAGATTTATAATAATGGTCACTTGATTGTCGGCAAGATGAGCGGTGTGCTGGAGCCGCAGAGTTTTATTAATGGTCTTTTCTGGCAAATAGACTGTAAAAATGTGGGTGAGGTTAAAGAAGGCTTCTGCCAGTTATATTATGACGAGGATGTTGAGTCAGTGATGGTTAGTGATGAAGACATTCAAACCATTGCAGAAATTAATACAGGCATAGGTGTAAGTGTGGGTCAGTTTCGTACCGCACTGGTATTAAACTCGCCTGAAGTTATCCGGCTGGCAAAATTACACCAGTCACTGGCAAAAAAGCATGGCATTGAAGTAGCACTGTTTAACAGTTTAGAAGAAGGTTTTGCTTGGCTACGTTGTGACAACCCCGACCCAGCAGTGATCAAACTACCGTGATAAAGGTTTAAGTCTTTGCCAGCTTTCGTGTTTCGCCAGCAAAACCAGTGCCTGTGCCAATAGCTCCTTACCTGGTGACATGCGATGCCAGGTTGATGCTCCTGAAGGGTGCGGTAACGGCAGCAGATCCACATCCAGGCCATTGATCTTCAGCGAGCGAGTTTGGCCAATAACATCAACCAGTTTAGTTACCGTTAAGAATTGTGAAATTGCCAGCTTACCGACGGGAATGATTAATTTAGGCTGCAATAGGGTGATTTCTTTATTGATCCACTGCGCACAGGTGGCTATTTCTTTTTTGTCTGGCACTCGGTCACCCCCTTTTGGATTTTTCCCTGGAAAGCAGCGGCACACGGCTGACATATAGACCTGCTGGCGAAAAGTTGTTTCATCTACACCGGTGGAGGCAAACCATTTGAATAGCGTTTTGCCAGCCGTCCATGCAAAAGGACGTCCCAGATCGCCTTCTTTATCACCCGGCGCCTGACCTACCAGTAAAATTTCTGATGATACGGCTTCGCCAGTAATAACAGGAGGTATCATTTTTGGGCATAATCTGCAGGCGGTTAGTGCCTGGTGATGCGCGAGAATTAATTCAACTTTATTCAATATGGACTCTGTCGTCATCAAGTAAACACGCCGAATTATAAAATAGACGGCGTCTGCTGAACATGCATTAATAAGGAAAAAGCCTTAAAAAAAAGTATTTAGCGTGTGAACAGGATTATTTGCTTCGTGTCCAGCGAGTGGCTATGCTATAAATGCGTAGCCGACAAATTATTCAGGTTTAACCATATGAACTATGCACATACCCTTGCTGCATTGCTACTCTTGTTCAGCGTGTCATCACATGCCTCTGCATTTAACTCAGCACAGTATCGTGACTAGGATGTAGGTTGTTGATTTTTCAGGCATCTGTAGCATGGATGCGACAGTAGAGCGTACATGGATGTATTCACAGCGACCTGAGTAGTGGCACAAGGATGTGCCGTTCACGAACCAAAGGATGGAGAAATCAACAACCTACGTCCTTACCTCATAATAGTGCTGAGTTAAATGCAGAGGCATGAAAAAGAAAGATAACAGGCGCTGAATTAATCGTAGAGGTTTTGGTAATAATGGTGATGAAGGCAGTCTTTTGTATATACTCTGACAACGATCCTCTTCAACATCAATCATGTTAAGCCATATCTGGTTTGCTTTTTTTGCGGTTTCATTCATCAGTGCCTGTTACCGATGGTTGATACATGGGCAGTCTGAGATTTTTTCAGTATTGATTCAGTCCACTTTTGATATGGCGGCGCTCAGTGTTGAAATTTCGATAGGCTTAATCGGTGTGCTGGCGCTGTGGTTAGGTTTTTTTAAAGTTGCCGAGCGTGCCGGCATGGTTCAGTTACTGTCTCGTGTACTGGAACCATTGTTTTTAAAATTAATGCCAGGTGTGCCGAAAAACCACCCGTCACATGGCAGCATCACGATGAACATGGCGGCTAATATTCTCGGCCTAGATAACGCGGCCACGCCCATGGGGCTGAAGGCGATGCAGGATTTACAGAGCTTGAACCCTGAAAAAGAGACCGCTAGTGACGCACAGATTTTGTTTCTGGTGCTGAATACCTCTGCGGTTACTTTACTGCCGGTAACCATATTCATGTACCGCGCACAGCAGGGTTCAGCCGATCCAACGGCAGTGTTCTTGCCGATTCTTATGGCAACCACTGCTTCGACCTTTACCGGCCTGCTGGCGGTAGCATATGTGCAAAAAATCAACCTGTTCGATAAGGTGATCATTTTGTATTTTTCTGCCTTTGCTGTTTTGCTCGCAGCTCTCGCCAGCTTTATGTTATCAATGCCGACAGAGCAAATGTCGAAAGCGTCCAGCCTGTTAGGTAATTTTATTTTGTTTGGCATTATCATGCTTTTTCTGAGTGTCGGCTGGTTTAAAAAAGTGGACGTTTATGATGCATTTGTTGAAGGTGCAAAGGAGGGCTTCGGCATCGCCATTAAGCTCATCCCCTATTTGCTGGCTATGCTGGTTGCTATTGGTCTGCTACGCAGTAGTGGCGTACTTGATGGCCTGTTATCACTGTTTGAGAGCCTGTTTTCTGCGCTGGGTTTTAATACCGATTTCATACAGGCACTGCCCACCGCCTTTATGAAACCACTAAGTGGCAGTGGTGCTCGCGCCATGATGTTAGAAACCATGAATACGCACGGTGTGGATTCATTTCCCGCCACGGTGGCGGCGATTATGCAAGGCAGTACCGAAACTACGTTTTATGTGCTGGCGGTTTATTTTGGTAGTGTCGGCATTAAAAAAGTGCGTCATGCACTTGGTTGTGCCCTACTGGCGGATCTTGCCGGCATTAGCATGGCTGTTTATGCTGGCTACCTATTTTTTCATTGATGATTTTGTGCAAGGGTAAACAGGGGCAAGAGTTAACGTTAGTAGCCTAAGAAATAACAAATGATTAAATCAAAGCAAGTGTTCGCGAAATTAAATTAACCAGTACTTCCAATTTTAAGGCACTAAACAACAAAATAGAAGTCTTAAAATAGATCGCAAAGCTACCGCCTCTCAGGCTCGAAAATAGTTGAAGCCGTGCCTATACCGCCAGCAAATGGAATCTAGTTGATGGCGGTTATAAAAATATCAAATGCTATAAATTGTAGAGATATTTTGGCCATTACGTGATTGATAATGGTTTGACTCGGTTTCTGAATGAAATAGATGTTTTTTATTTTGGCGTGCAAAAACAGTCAGTGACACATCGCTAAAAATTAAGATGAAATATCTAAGCGATAACGTTATGCTTACGCCATTAAATTTTAATGTTCTGAAACATGGAGAAATTGTATGCAAAAGCCCTGGTTAAAAAGTTACCCGGAAGGTGTCGTCGAAGAAATTGATGTTAATGAATATTCTTCCGTCGCAGATATTTTTGATACCAGTGTTGCTAAATATGGCGACTCACCCGCCTATACAAACTTTGGGAAGACCCTGACTTTCCAAGATGTTGATTTATATACCGCGCAATTAGGTGCCTACCTTAAGAACGAGCTGGGTCTGGAAAAAGGTGACCGAGTGGCCGTGATGATGCCTAACCTGCTGCAAAACCCAGTGGCTATTTTTGCCATTTTGCGTGCTGGACTGGTGGTGGTGAATACCAACCCTTTATATACTGCTCGCGAATTAAAGCACCAGCTAAGCGATTCCGGTGCAAAAGCTATCATCATTGTTGATAACTTTGCTCACGTATTACAGGAAGTGATTAGCGATACCAGTATTAAGCACGTTATTACCACTAAAATGGGCGATATGTTATCTCCGCTCAAAGGTTTTATTATTAATACCGTGGTGAAATATGTTAAAAAAATGGTGCCAGACTACACCATTAGCA
>CAZMLD010000184.1:0-5011 GCA_964566975.1 uncultured Thiotrichaceae bacterium
ATACAATACATTACCTTATATAACGTTGTCGGTTTCCACCAAATACTTTTTAAACTAGAATGGCATCAGGCTAATACGATTAAAATTTAAGATGATTCCACCTTATGCCGATGAGACATATATCGAACCATGCCATCACCTGAAACAGCGCCACTAATTAAACGTTATCAATAAAAAATACCCGCAGGCGAATTACCACAATGAATGGAAAATACAGTTACTATGTCACGGAGAACGTGAACAATACTCAGCTTCTGAGACATTGGGACACTGTCTGTGATGACATACAGAACCTCTCCTTCACACAAAAAAATGAATGGTTCAATGCCCACCTAGAATCAGACATCGAGAAAGAACTTTATTTTTGTTTTGTTGTTCTATTATGTGACGAAAAAGCGGTGGCGATTTTTCCGATGCAATACAGCCAGTTAAGCAGATTTGGTCTTTCTCTAAATGCATGGCAGATACTGTCCCCAAATGAACTAAATCTTAATGACCTAGTATTTAGCTCAGCTAAAGATGCCGAGGCTATTTTAGCCCAGCTAATTAAGTACCTGAATACCGAACAAAAGCGACCGTGGGACATACTGGCACTTCAACACTGTCGACAAGGTGGCGCCGTGGATGCTGCCATTTCACAAAATAAACCACCTCGGTTTCTAACGCTAAAAAACAGCAGAAGTGACTATTTGGTATGTGAAAGCACGCAGAATAATAGCGTCACAAAACTATCATCAAAATTTAAAAGAAACATACGAAGACTGAAGAAAAAACTGCAGCAGAAAGGAGAGTTAAGCATTCACATGAATAAAGGTGAAGAGCAACTCGCAGAGGCATTTGAAGAATTTATCGAACTTGAGTCGTCTGGCTGGAAGGGTAGTCAAAAAACATCCCTGTTGCATGATAAAAAATTACAGTCATTCTACCGCAGCCTGTTAGAAAAATTTGGAGACAGCAACGCCTGCGTCATCCACACAATGAAGCTCGATGGTCGCGCTATTGCTTCGCAGCTATCGGTCATCACCGATGGTACATACAATATGCTAAAAATAGCCTACGATGAAGAGTATAAACTACTGGCACCTGGTTCTATACTTATCGATGAAACAGTCAGTTTTTTTTCCAATGACGAAACCGTTAATAAGGTTAGCTTTGTCACTGGCGGTGGCTGGCAACAAAAATGGTCACCCGAAACCTTATATGTAGCTCATCACTCTATTTATAACGGGACAATGAAAGGCAACCTTTGCTATCTACTCGGTAAAGGTCAGGATTATTTAAGGCTGATAAATAACTACATCAAATCAAAACGGCATTAATATGATGAATATACTCGGTATAAATTATTACTACCATGATACAACGGCATCCATTGTCACGGATGGCCAGTTGATTATCGCTATTGAAGAAGAGCGACTGTCCCGAAACAAGCATACCTGGTCATTCCCCTACCAGTCCATACAAAAAACAATGCAGACAGCTCAGCTAGCGCCAGCAGACATCGATCACATTGCCGTATCCATACAGCCAAGCTTAAATGCAGGCTCAAGAATCATCTACGGCCTACGCAATATAACAAAAGCAAAATCATTTATTAGACATGAGCTTATTGGTGGACGCAATAAGCAAAAGGCATTCTGGGGCTGGTACAATGCAACTTTCCCAGACAGTAGCAAGCGCCCTCAGGTGCATTTTGTACCTCACCATTTATCACATGCCATAGGCAGCTTTAATGTCTGCCCATATGATAAAGCCGCAATATTATCAATAGATGGCGCAGGCGAATGGGCAACATCATTTCTGGGCAGCGCTGAAGGCACTCAGTACGAAACAATCAAGCAAAGCTATTTCCCACATTCTCTCGGCTCTTTTTACGAAGCAATCACTCAGTTTTGTGGTTTTAAACCAAATTATGATGAGGGCAAAACCATGGGGCTAGCACCACTGGGTGACCCCGACGTTTTTTATGAGCCGATGAGTAAACTTATCGATATTGATAAGGAAGGAGGCATACACATTGACCTATCTTATTTTAGTTATCAGTTTTGGGGGCATCAGCGATTTTCTGAAAAGTTTGTCAGCACCTTCGGCAAACCTGGAGATGGCAAAACATTTGAACAACACCATCTTAATGTTGCCGCTGCTGGGCAAAAGGTGCTTGAAGATAAAATTCTTGAGCTATGCCATATATTGCACAATAAAACACAGAGCGATTATCTTGTTATAGCGGGTGGTGTCGCCCTAAACAGTGTAGCCAATGGCAGAGTGGTCAGAGAGAGCCCGTTTAAAGACATATATGTTATGCCGGCCGCAGGCGATAATGGCACTGGAATCGGCGCTTCCTATTATGTTTATAACAACATCCTCGGCAACAAAAGAAATTTTGTTCATCTCAATCCATATATTGGCACACAATATAGCAATGAAGAAATTGAACCACTTCTCAAGGAGTGCAAACTACAGGCAGAGTATCACGAAGACATCTGTGGCGTTACCGCTAAATATTTGAGTGACGGCAGTATAATTGGCTGGTTTCAGGGGCAGATGGAAATTGGCCCCAGATCATTAGGCAACAGAAGCATACTCGCCGACCCGACTAAACCTGAAATGAAAGATAAAATCAATGCCGAGGTTAAACATCGAGAGGCTTACCGACCCTTTGCACCGTCATGTACTGTAGAAGCAAAAGATGAATTCTTTGCTATTGATGTCGAAGCCCCTTTTATGCTAAAAGTCTGTGATGTCAAACCAGAAGCGATAGACAAACTGCCAGCCATCACCCATGTTGATGGTAGCGCTCGTTTGCAAACGGTCAGAAAAGAGACGAATCCGCGCTACCATGAGCTGTTGTCGAAATTTGGTGAGCTCAGCGGCGCTCCGGTATTATTGAACACCAGTTTTAACATTATGGGTGAGCCTATCGTCGAATCACCCATACAGGCAATACGCTGTTTTTTCTCGACAGGCCTAGACATACTGGTTATCGGAAACTACTTAATAAAAAAATAAACTGATGAAATATTTTTACTATTTGTTTTTACCCGTTCTGTTTTATCCGATCTATTTTCTGGTGGTCAATATAACCGATACGCTGGTCGGCGACCAGCAACTAATCAACTGGTTATACTTTGGTTACCGTTCGGTTTTGCTCCAGACATTTGCCAATGACTGGCTTAGCTCACTGCCTGTCATGTATGCCGTATTTTATATATTAATACTGCCAGCAGCATTACTTAGCAAACGACTCTTTACCGCAACATTGGTGACACTATCAACTTATACGATCCTTTTGGTCATCGTCACTGCTGGCTCATACATGCTGGGCTTCAGGGAATCAGGCTTAATAGTTAATGCCACGTCGGCCTTCTTTATGATATCTCTCCATCTGTTTTCACAAGCATATTTACTTCCTCTACTAAAAAAATGATGACAAATATATTTCTCGCTCTCTATCTTCTCCTTATCCCAACGATTGTTCTTGCGAACGGCATAAACTATAACTGGATTATTGGCGGCGGCCCTCTCAAAGAAAGCTCAGAAATACAAATCGAAAGGAATGTAAAATGGGCAGCCGAAGTCATCAAAAGACAGTCTGAGCAACCTGCTTTAAAAGTTTTTTTTACCGATGGCAACAACCCAGCACCTGATGTTGTTGCGTTTTATAGCCGAGACTTGGCTATGCAAAACAATAAATATATTTTTGATCTGGTGTTTGGCGGTACCAATGTTCACCCTAGGAAATTCACCAATAATACCGTACCTGACAACAGTGGCACGACACACCCTGACTACCTTATTCCCGCGTTAAAGAAGGATTTTTCCCAGTTAACTGAAAACGACACCGCCTTAATATTGTACAACGGCCATGGCTGGGGAGATTCAGGATATCGCGGACTTTATACCCATACACTTCGATTATGGGGAGAGACAAGTTATACCGTAGATGATTTCGAGAATCTACTCAGTTATATTAATGACAAAACACCGACTCGGTTTATATTAACTCAATGTTATTCGGGCGGATTTGCTCGGCTTATTCACCCTGAGGCACAAAGCGACACTCTGGCACTAAAAGGAAACCGATGCGGTTTTATGGCGGAGTCGGCTAGTGCAGAATCTGAAGGCTGCTCGGCAAGTCTCAAGATAGAGGAGTATCGTGATTATACAACTTTCATGTTCGCCGCCCTGGACGGGAAAACACGTCTCGGCGAGGCGCTTGAATATAACCCTGATTTAAACAATGATGGCAGAGTAAGCTTACGAGAAGCTCACTTCTACGCAATTGCTAACGCCTACAGCATAGATATGTCTAGGTCTACATCAGAATATTACCTGGAAAAGTGGCAGCCATGGTATCTACGGTGGTTACCCAGAGAGAGTAACAGTGAAAATTCTGTTTTTCATCGAACCATGATTAAAGTCCATAAAATAAATAAAATGCCTGCTGAATTATTAACAGATCCGTCAGCTCTGCGGGCAGAATGGCATAAAAGAACAAACCGGTTTGAAAACCTAGAAAGAGACAGTCAGGCACTGTCGGATGCTATTAAATCCACACAAAAAATTATTATCAAAAAAATAGAACAAAACTACCCTGACATACAGAAACAGTACGCCGATAACTTTAATAGATCATCTAAAGAAATGCTCGCGGATATTAGAGCTAAAATTACTGAATCAGAACAACTGGATCAGCTCCAACAGCACTTTAGCAATAAAGATGAACTGGACTTAGTTCTTCTGGATGCTGAACGAGCATTAACACAAGTAGAAAAGATAGCGCGACTGCAGAAACTATCTAGAATTGATGTCATGTTTTCACGATTTGCCTCAACGAAGATACGTCGCAACCTTGAGCAATTAATCTCGTGCGAAGACAGCACCCTGTGATATAAAAAACTCGGTCGCAAGCGAGCCGAGTTTTAAAATAAGCCAAGCTGCCTCGGTCGGTCTTCTTTCTTCTCGTGCTCTTCAAGCTGCCCCCTTACGTAAGCCCTAATCACTTCCTCGT
>CAZMLD010000185.1:0-5000 GCA_964566975.1 uncultured Thiotrichaceae bacterium
TACCAACCAAATGATGCGCTACACCTCAAACCCATTAAAAACACGGCACTAATTATTTATAAACCTGTCCAGACTGCGATAACTAATCGCCTCAGTAAGGTGCGGCATCTCGATATTGGTACTGCTTTCAATATCTGCAATCGTCCTCGCCAGCTTTAAAATACGATGATAAGCACGAGCCGACAGCTTTAATTTATTCATGGCTGCCTCAAGCAACAGCCTCTCTTTCTTTTTTAACTGACAGTAACGGTCTATTTCTTTCACACTTAACTCAGCATTAAAACGTGGCCCACGCTTCTGCTGCTGCCGAAACGCTTGTTCAACACGCTGTCTGATTTGCTCACTACTCTCTCCTTTCGGTGCATTACTATCCAGCGCCTGCTTATCAATACGCGGCACTTCGATATGAATATCGATGCGATCAAGAAACGGTGCCGAGATACGGTTACGATGTTTTAGCTGTTGCTTCGCCGTACAACGACACAGGGTTTTACTATCACAGTTATAACCTTGCGGACAGGGGTTCATTGCTGCTATCAGTTGAAAACGCGCAGGAAAATCAGCTTGCCTGGCAGCACGTGAAATGGTGATCGTACCGGTTTCCATCGGTTCACGTAACACATCCAGAGTATGGCGATCAAATTCGGTTAACTCATCGAGAAACAGCACACCTTGGTGCGCCAGAGATATTTCACCTGGGCAAGGTTTTGAGCCACCACCGACCAGCGCCACCCCTGAAGCCGTATGATGTGGGCTGCGAAACGGGCGTATTTTCCATTGCTTGATATCAAAACCTTGATAGCTGATGGAGTTAATGGCAGCGCTTTCTAGTGCCTGCTGGGTACTCATCGGTGGCAAAATGCCGGGCAGCCGACTGGCGAGCATGGATTTTCCTGTACCAGGTGGCCCAACCATCAACATATTGTGACGGCCAGCAGCGGCAATTTCTAATGCGCGACGGGTATGGTGCTGACCACGAACATCGGACATATCCGCTAGCGCTAGATCGACTGCTTGATCGGCTGCTGGCTCAGCAGCAGTTTTTGCCTCAGGCAAAGATAGTCGTCCCTGCAAATGCTGGCACACCGCTAACAAGTTATCGGCAGAAAAAATATCAACCTGCTCAATAAGCGCTGCCTGTTCAGCGCTTTTTACTGGCATAATCAATTTTTTGTTATTTTTTTTCGCGGCAAGTGCCACTGGCAAGCTGCCATTGACCTCACGCAATAGACCCGACAAAGCAAGTTCGCCGTGAAATTCATATTGATTCAGTTCCGACTTTTCTATTTGCCCCGATGCCGCCAGAATACCAAGCGCAATCGGTAAATCATAACGCCCGCCATCTTTCGGCAAATCGGCAGGCGCCAGATTAACCGTGATTTTTCTCGCCGGAAATTCAAAATTGGAGTTAATAATGGCAGCACGAACGCGATCCTTACTTTCCCTGACCGCTGCTTCTGGCAGACCAACAATTGAAAAGGCAGGCAGTCCGTTGGACAGATGCACTTCAACGGTGACACTGACCGCATTAATGCCGTTCAGTGCGCGAGTATAAAGTGTAGCAAGCTCCATGCTTTCCCTTCCCTGAGATATAAGTGGCTTTAGTGTAGTCGCTAGCGCCTGAACTGGCAAATAATGCCTAGCTTATTTGTTAAGGAATCGCTGATTAAATTAATAAAATTTGAACACAGGGAAAACTGTCGCTACTTTCGTCGAAGTAAGCCCTAATAGTCACTCTATTGTGGCGATCTTTGCCGACAAGGATGTAGGTAAGGGGCGTGAGCTGGGAGCGGTAAGCTTCGGCGGGAATAGCGGCTATTTTTTCAGTAACTGCTCCACCTGCTTTTCCAGTGCTTCAATCTTATCTCTGGTGCGTTGCAATACGGCAGACTGCACATCGAACTCTTCTCGTGTGACTAGGTTCATCTTACCAAGCGTCACCTGCAACAAACGGCGTGTATTGTTTTCAAAATCACCCTGCAGGTGTTTGACGTCGCTAGGAATCAGTGAGCTAATGCGTTTGGCTAATTCGTCGAGTGCTGTATTCATGTTTGAAAGCCATTTATATAGAGTGACGCCATTGTAAATCAATTCCTCCATACAATCCTGAAAAAAAGTCATTGTATCTTGCTGAGAAAAACAAACGCACCAAAATGAAACCACGGCATCTTGAGCGCCACAAATTGGTGCAACAATAGTAAACAGGCAACGTCTGGAAAGGTGATTTTATCGTTAGCCATTGATTTTATTTGACTTATTAAAGATGGCACAATTTCTGCTTTATTAAGTTACGTTTTCTAAAAAAACGACTTATTTCTTACCATTTACTTATATAGAGGATTTACTAATGAAAAAATCGATTGTTCTGGCAGCTGCCGTTACTGCAATTTTGGCCAGTGGTGTTGCCATGGCCGAGATTTCTGCCAATGCCTCTATCTACTCAAACTATATTTGGCGCGGTGTTACTCAAACCAGTGACCAGGCTGCTGGTCAGGGCGGCATCGACTGGGGAAATGACTCTGGTCTTTATGTTGGTACTTGGCTATCAAATATTACCGGTGGTTACGAAATGGATGTTTATGCCGGTTTTGCTGGCGAAGCGGGCAGCGTTGGTTACGACCTCGGCATTATCACATATCAATATCCTATCGATACCAGCCTGAACTTTACCGAAGTTTATGCTTCAGCTTCGATGGCAGGCATTACCCTCGGCGCGGCATTCACCGTAGATAAAGCCGGTGACGCAGAAAACACCGATGATGTTTATATCCATGCTGGTTATGACTTCGTTGCATACGACATCGATTACAGCCTTTATGTTGGTGATTATTCTTTTGATGCAGATTCAACCGGTGACTATCTGCATTATGGCGCAAGTATAAGTAAAGACGGTTTCAGCTTTGCGGTTGATAAAAACGACATCGAAGGCGGTTCTGCTGATAATGTTCGATTCAGCGTTGGCTACAGCATTGATTTCGAATTATAAAAACTAAAATCTAAACCATTACTGGTTTTTGCCGCCCACATAGCTGTGGGACGGCGCATTAAGGGGAGTAACTATCGATGAAAATGATTACCGCAATCATTAAACCGTTCAAACTTGACGATGTGCGTGAAGCATTATCTGAAATGGGCGTGCAAGGCATTACCGTAACGGAAGTAAAAGGCTTCGGCCGCCAGAAAGGCCACACCGAGTTATACCGTGGCGCTGAGTATGTGGTCGATTTTTTACCAAAAGTTAAAGTAGACGTTGCCGTTAACGCTGACGTTGCAGACAAAGTTGTCGATGCCATTCGTGACGCAGCTAACACCGGGAAAATTGGTGATGGCAAAATCTTTGTCACCACCATAGAACAAGTTGTTCGCATTCGCACCGGTGAAACGGGTGCTGAAGCACTGTAACCGTTATTTTGTAGCATTGACTAAAAACTAAATCAATTTGGAGGATCTCAAGGTGGATCAAGTACTCGAATTACAATACGCGCTCGATACCTTTTATTTTTTGGTGTCCGGCGCACTCGTTATGTGGATGGCTGCTGGCTTCTCAATGCTTGAAGCTGGCATGGTTCGCTCTAAAAATACCGCTGAAATTTTAACCAAAAATGTAGCGTTGTATGCCATTGCCTGCACCATGTATATGATTTGTGGATACGCCATTATGTATGGCGGTGGTTTTTTCCTAAGTGGTATCGCGCTGGATGGTGCGGCAAGCGCCGACGTATTGACGGCTACCGTACTGGCCGAATCAAGAGAAGCTGGTTTTGGTGGTGACGCTGTTTATGCAGATGGTGCCGACTTCTTCTTCCAGGTCGTTTTTGTTGCCACTGCCATGTCTATTGTTTCTGGCGCGGTCGCTGAACGTATGAAACTATGGAGCTTTCTCATATTTGCGGTGGTAATGACTGGCCTGATCTACCCACTTCAAGGTTCATGGACATGGAATGGCGCTGATGTTTTTGGTTTATATAACCTTGGTGACCTGGGTTTCTCTGATTTTGCTGGCTCTGGCATTGTTCACATGGCAGGTGCATCTGCCGCTTTAGCAGGCGTTTTGTTACTTGGCGCACGCAAAGGCAAATACGGCGCGAATGGCAAGATTAACCCTATACAGGGCGCAAATCTTCCGTTAGCAACATTAGGCACCTTTATCTTGTGGATGGGCTGGTTTGGCTTCAACGGTGGCTCGGTATTAAAACTGGGCGACATAGCCAGTGCCAATACGGTTGCCATGGTATTCCTAAACACCAATGCTGCTGCCGCAGGTGGCGCATTGGCAGCGCTGGTTACCGCACGTTTATTATTTGGTAAAGCAGATTTAACGATGCTGCTGAACGGTGCGCTGGCCGGCCTCGTCGCCATTACTGCAGAACCGTCCACACCAACACCGTTGATAGCAACACTGTTTGGCGCACTTGGTGGTGTACTGGTTGTATTCTCCATCGTCTTACTCGACAAGATAAAAATTGACGACCCAGTGGGTGCAATCTCAGTACACGGCACCTGTGGCTTCTTGGGTCTGATGTTAGTGCCATTAACCAATTCGGCAGTCAGTTTCTCCGGTCAGTTAATTGGTGCCGCGACCATCTTTGGCTGGGTATTTGGTGCCAGCTTTGTGGTCTGGTTCGCACTGAAGAAACTCATGGGTATTCGAGTATCGGCCGAGGAAGAATACGAAGGTGTCGATATAGGTGAATGCGGCCTCGAAGCTTATCCCGAATTTACTAGTAAATAATAGACTCCTTACTAGTACTATTTGGTCGATCACTTCGGTGATCGGCCTTTTTTTTGCCTTTTTTCCGTTAGCTGTTATTAATGAACAGTGCTCACTAGGGTACTGAACATGCTATTTTCCTCAAAATACCATCAAACAAAAATAAACCATCTTGCTTCTGTAATCGTTATCTAGGAGCTTGTCCGAGAATGGAAAAACCACCAACACAATATAGGGCATCTCTAAAAACCTAGATTTTTGTTCGAGTTCAAGGCGGATGGATTTTGAG
>CAZMLD010000186.1:0-4998 GCA_964566975.1 uncultured Thiotrichaceae bacterium
CAGTTTTGATGATTTCTCTCTCTTTAGAATGCAGTTTGGTCGAGATGGCTTGTGGGGCGCAGACTTGGATGAGAGCCTGAATGTTAACCGTGGCGATTTCTCATTATTTAGGACAAGTTTTGGACAGTCTGCTGGGTTTCCGTTGCCACCTGACGACCCGTTTCCTTAGTTAATTATTTGCCAGCGGATACACTAAGAGAGGTTGCTAAATCATGAGATGTAGCCATATCATTAAAACAGGCCGATGGCGTATTGTCATGTTTCAGCTGTTGCTTGCTGGCAGTGTGTTGTTCTCAACAGCACATACCGTCAACGCCAGCAGAGGTGAGGCGTTTTTTCCTAATGTACCGTTGATTAACCAGGATGGCAAAATACTGAACTTTTACGATGACGTGATTAAGGGCAAGGTTGTGTCTATTAACTTTATGTTTACCAGTTGTGGCGACTCCTGCCCACTGGAAACCGCAAAACTACGTCAGGTTCAGCAATTGCTTGGTGAGCACCTCGGTAAAGACGTGCATATGTATTCCATTACGGTAGATCCTGAGCGTGACACACCGGCAGCATTGAAGACCTATATGAAAAGGTTTGATGTTGGCCCAAACTGGCAGTTTCTAACTGGCAAGCAGGAACATATCGACCTGATTCGTAAAAAGCTGGGCATGTATAGCAGCGATGAAAACGAGCTCAGTGATCACTATATCAACTTCATGTTAGGCAATGAGAAAACCGGCCAGTGGTTAAAGCGCACACCGTTTGATTTGCCTGAAACCATTGTAGCCGTGCTGCTTGGGCGCTTACAAACACGTTCATTAGTCGCGCTGCCAGAGTACATCTCGATGACCCAAGATCATGCGCTGCCAGCCGCTCGCACCGGTGCCGATCTTTTCAATACGCGTTGTGTTTCCTGCCATACCATTGGTGGAGGTGACAAGTTGGGGCCTGATTTACTGGGGGTAGTCAGTCAACGAGAGCGATCCTGGCTGATCCGCTGGTTGATGGAGCCCGATGTGATGCTGGATGAAAAAGACCCGTTGGCGATTGCACTATATGTCCAGTACAACAATCTGCGAATGCCAAATATGAAACTGGAATATCAGGATGCGCTGGATTTGATCGAGTACATGCAAGTGCAAAGCCTGCAAATACAACCGACAGCAGTGAGTGCAACATCAAACAGTGATGTGGAGCCGTAGATTACTGGGGCAGGGTAAAAGTTTGCAGAGCCTTATCGGGTCACCCCTCGCTATGGATCAGCTAGTCACGGTTTAGCGTGCGTTAAATTTTAGTGGCTATCTTGCCCACCGTCACAATGTTTTATGCACGAAGCACTAAACCCAATAACAGAATTGACCTTGCTGCAATAGCACTGACTTCGTGTTTTTTTATCTCGGACAAGCTCCTAGGTTAATGGGTTGACGTATTTCACCACGAGCAGGAAGATGATGTGATTTTCATTATTCACTTTTCTTTGTTTTTCCTGTAAACTTCGCGCCCTACAATTTGAATATAATCCCTTGCTCCACCACGGCTCAATTTTGCTACGGGGGGCTTTAACCGAGAGGAAAAACATGCGACATTACGAAATCGTATTTCTGGTGCATCCGGATCAGAGCGAACAGGTTCCAGCAATGATTGACCGTTACAAGGCAATCGTCGAAGCGAGTGGTGGCAAAATACATCGTTTAGAAGACTGGGGTCGCCGCCAGTTAGCTTACCCAATCAATAAAATCCATAAAGCGCACTACGTGTTATTGAATGTAGAGTGTGATCAGGCTGTGCGTGATGAGATGGAAACCGCTTTTAGATTTAACGATGCGGTTATCCGCAGTTTAATTCTTAAACGTGATGCTGCTGTTACTGATATGTCAATATTAGCTAAAGCAAAAAATGAAGAAGACGTGGCGGATAAAAAATCAGCGGCTGAACGTGCAGCCAAAGAACGTGCAGCTAAAGAGCGCGCAGCGTCGGCAGCTAAAGAAGAGTCAGCAAAAGCAGAAAGCACGAACACCAATAATTCAGATACTGCACCAGCAGCAGAGTAGGAGAACAAAATGGCAGCTAATTTTAGACGTAAACGTTATTGTCGTTTCACTGCAGAAGGTATTACTGAGGTAGATTACAAAGATTTGGAATTACTTAAGTCTTTTGTTTCAGAAAGTGGAAAAATAGTACCTGCTCGTATCACCGGTACCAAAGCAAAATATCAGCGTAAGTTAACGAAAGCCGTTAAAGTTGCCCGTTATCTTGCACTTGTTCCCTATACAGACAGCCACAAATAACTCACGGCAAGATTTATCGCTATTTCCTGCACGGTGTGTGGCCATGCGTAGATGCATGGTCACGAGCAGGAAACAGCGATATTAACTGGGGCATCCTAAGTGTTATTTCTGGCAAAATTTATATTAAAAGGAAAAAGTCAGGCAGCTTTGGTTGCTGCGTCGATGGCAATTTTTGGCTTAATGGTACCGCCTGCAGCGTGGATAAGCGCCGCCGCAATTGTACTGGTGACGCTGGTTTATGGTGAAAAAAGCGGTTTGTTGACCACCGCTTTGTCATCACTGGGTGCGGCCATTTTTTCATACCTGATTTTTGCAACGCCTCAGGTTGCAATAATATTTATCTTGCTGGTCTGGTTGCCGGCTTGGTTGATGGCAATGATCTTGCGACAAACGGTGTCGCTTGCCTATACGCTACAAGTGCTGACCGGAATAAGCTTACTTGCTGTCGTGCTGATTTACATGTTGTTCCCCAATTTTGGTGAGTTCTGGCGTGAACCGCTGGATCGGATGATTGCGGAGTTAGCACAGCAGTCTGAACAATTTAGTCTGGCACAGTTAAAACAGACGCAAGACTGGATTATTGCCTTTTTGCCTGGCTTATTTGCTGGCAGTATTATGTTTGGTACCATCTTAAGCCTGTTATTAGGGCGCTGGTGGCAAGCCGTTTTTTATAATCCAGGTGGTTTTGCAGAAGAGTTCCAAGGGCTGAATCTGGGTAAAATGTCGGCTTTAGCTGCTGCTCTGATTATATCAATAGCAATGCTGGCAAACAGTATTTTTGCCATAGCCATGGTGACGATTGTTTTTGTCCTCTATGGTGTTCAGGCGTTGTCACTATTGCATGCAGTGATTAAGCTTCGGCAATTGAACGTAAGCTGGTTAGTGACAATCTATATTGTTATGCTATTTTTCCCGCAGTTTCTTTTGATATTGATCTTGGCAAGTCTGATAGACCCTTGGCTGGATATACGGCAACGCTTAACGAAAAACGACACGAACTAAAGCGTCATGAAGCAAACAGCATGAAGCAAACGCATGAAACTGCGCTTTAAGCTTGCATTGAAATAGCGCAGACAAAGCAGTTACATATTTACATACATCGAATTTAAAACACGAGGTTAGAAAGATGGAAGTCATCTTATTTGAAAAAATTGATCGTTTAGGTGGTATTGGTGATCTGGTTAACGTAAAAGCCGGTTTTGCTCGCAATTTTCTACTGCCTCAGGGTAAAGCGAAAGTGGCGACTGATGCGAATAAGGCAGAAATTGAATCACGACGCGCCGAGTTTGAAAAACTGGCAACCGAGACACTGTCATCTGCTGAAAAACGCCGCGAAGCTATTGAAATACTGAGCATAGAAATTACCGCCAAGTCTGGTAGTGAAGGCAAGCTGTTTGGTTCAATTGGTAATGTTGATATTGCCACAGCGTTTACCGAAGCAGGCGTAGACGTTGAAAAACGGGAAGTACGTTTGCCAGACGGCCCGTTGCGTCAAGCAGGTGAGTACGAAATTACATTGCATTTACATGCTGAAGTCAATGCGCTTGGCAAAGTGATTATCATTGGTGATGAAGACGCTTAAAGCGTTTCAGCCATTTGATTTTAAAAGGCCTGTTTATGCAGGCCTTTTTTATTTGTAAATCTTCATTCGCTGCTCACCATCTTGCTTTATAATTAAACGCTATCACACGAGCACATTATGTCAGAAACAGCATCATTCCCACCTTCCGAACCCATGTATGATGAGCAAAGCAGTAACTTGCGTGTGCCACCACACTCTATAGAAGCCGAGCAGGCGGTCATTGGTGGTCTGCTGCTGGATAACCGTGCTTGGGAAAATATTGCTGACAAACTGGTTGAGGAAGACTTTTACCGCTTTGACCATCGCCTGCTATTTTTAGCCATTCGTGAGCTAGAGTCTAGAAACGAGCCTTTTGATGCGGTGACCTTATCACAGTGTTTACAGAAAAATGACCAGCTTGAACAGGCGGGTGGTTTACTGTATTTAGGTCGCCTTGCCAAAGATACTCCTAGCGCAGCAAATATAGTGGCTTACGCCAATATTGTGCGAGAAAAATCGGTGCTGCGGCAACTCATTGCCGTTGGTACAGATATCAGCGGTAGCGGTTATCTGCCACAAGGTCGTGACAGTAAAGAGTTACTGGACGACGCAGAGAAAAAAGTTTTTCACATTGCCGAGCAGGGTGCGCGAGGTGAAGGTGGTTTTCAGGACATGAAAGCATTGCTGTCTAAAACGGTGGATAAAATTGACCACCTCTTCAACAGTGACGGCGCCATTACTGGCGTGTCCACCGGTTTTGATAAGTTTGACGAGATGACAACGGGACTACAGGAAGCCGATTTGGTGATTGTCGCGGGTCGCCCGTCCATGGGTAAAACCACCTTTGCGATGAATATTGCAGAAAATGCCGCCATCGGTGAAAAACGCTCAGTGGCGGTGTTTAGCATGGAGATGCCGGGGGACTCACTGGCGATGCGTATGATTTCATCGCTGGGTCGGGTTGATCAGCACCATATTCGAACGGGTAAGCTTACCGATGAAGATTGGGCGCGCATAACCTCAGCCATTCATATTTTATCAGAAGCCAAAATATTTATTGATGATACCCCAGCTTTATCACCCAATGAAATCAGGGCAAGTGCACGGCGCTTAAAACGTCAGCATGGACTGGGATTAATCATTATCGACTATTTA
>CAZMLD010000187.1:0-2202 GCA_964566975.1 uncultured Thiotrichaceae bacterium
CGGCATCGCCACCGGTCAGACCATTACCTGTTCGGCAACCCCCTGCTGCACATTACAACAGATTGACGGCAACCCAGACTGGGCATCCATTCAAATTGAAATACAGCAATGGCAACCACAGGCGTTAATTGTTGGCATGCCGTACCATCTGGACGGCAGCGACAACAAAATGACAGTGACCATCAAACAGTTTTGTTATGAACTGGAAAAAAGATTTAAACTGCCGGTGATTGAAATCAATGAAGCATTAAGCTCCCAGCAGGCTGAAGCCATGCTCAAACAACCCGCATGGACGCAGCAAGTGCGAAAAACGCAGGAACAACCTTTCCGCAAAAGCAAAAAAATAAATAAGCACAACAAACACGAGATTGATAGAATGGCAGCAGCAATTATTGTACAGCGCTGGCTTAATCTGCGATGTCGCTGAGCCTGTTGACCTGTCGCTGCTTATATTGCCTCTCAAACTGCTCAATTCAAAACAAAGTGTCAATATTCACTTTTTAAACCGAACTGGCGTATTTCTGAGGTAAGCTGAGTTGTGACTATAAACTTACGGAATCACATGCAGCCATTAGCCACCCCAGATGAACTCCTGCCGCAACTGGCAAAGCAAATACGAACCTTGCTTAAAAACAACGCCATCGATAACCCATTAATGGTTGGCATTCACACCGGCGGGGTATGGCTAGCAACCAGGCTTCATCAACAACTTAATCAGAGCGAAGTCATTTTTGCCGAGCCCCTCGCCACCCTCGATATCAGCTTCTACCGCGATGATTTTTCCCGCATCGGCATCAACCCAAAAGTTAAACCTTCACAGTTACCCCCAGATGTTGAAAACCGTCATATCATTCTGGTGGATGACGTATTACATACCGGCCGTACCATTAGAGCGGCAATGAATGAACTGTTTGATTACGGCCGCCCTGCCAGTATCACCTTGGTTGTACTGTGTGAGCGTTGCGGTCGTGAGCTACCGTTACAGGCTGACTTGGTCGGTACACACCTCACCTTAAATGAAGATGAGCACATAAAACTGACCGGTCCAGAACCCCTGGCATTCAAATTACAGAAAAACGGCGGTAATGGTTAACCCCCAATAAAATAACATGGTTAATAAAGCAACAAAACCCACAGACACCTTAATCGGACATGATACCTGGAATATTCAATTAGATAAAAATGGGAAGCTGAAACACTTTCTTAGCACCGAAGGACTGGGCACAGTGATACTCAACCAAATTCTTGATACCGCTGAAAGCTTTGCCGACATCAATAAAAAAAGCGTAAAAAAAGTACCGCTACTGCGTGGTAAAACCATCGTTAATTTATTTTTTGAGAACAGCACAAGAACACTCACCACTTTTGAATTAGCAGCGAAACGGCTGTCAGCCGATGTGTTAAACATTAATATCCGAACCTCGGCGACATCAAAAGGGGAAACGCTGCTGGATACCCTGCGAAACATTCAGGCCATGCACTGTGACATGTTTGTAGTACGCCATGCTGACTCCGGCGCAGCGCATTACATCGCCAATAATGTCGCGCCAGGCATTAGCGTCATTAATGCGGGTGATGGCAGCCACGCACACCCTACTCAGGCAATGCTGGACATGTTTACCATTCGCCGCAACAAGGGCGCAGACTTTGGCAATCTTCGTGTCGCCATTGTTGGTGACATTTTACATTCCCGTGTCGCACGTTCACAAATACACGCACTCAACACCTTAAACACGGGTGATGTTCGAGTCATCGCACCAAAAACATTATTGCCCGTTGATGTCGAGAGCATGGGGGTCAGCGTCTTTCATGATCTGGATGCCGGCATTAAAGACGCCGACGTGGTCATCATGCTGCGCCTGCAAAAAGAACGCATGACGGCTGCGCTATTACCCAGTGAGCAAGAATATTTTCAGCTCTTTGGCTTGACTGAAAAACGTTTGCAGGTCGCCAAGAGTGATGCCATTGTGATGCACCCAGGACCGATAAACCGTGGCGTTGAAATTGACTCACAGGTAGCCGATGGTCCTCGCTCGGTGATACTCGACCAAGTTTCACACGGCATTGCAATTCGTATGGCCATCATGACCATGACGCTCACCACCGACCGAGAAGCCGAAGCCAGCAACCACTCGGACACACGCACATGAGCCGTTTACTGATAAAAAACGGGCAGTTAATTGACCCAGCAAACAATATAAA
>CAZMLD010000187.1:2302-4824 GCA_964566975.1 uncultured Thiotrichaceae bacterium
GCAAGGTTGTCACTCTCGGTGCACTCACGGCAGGTTTACGTGGTGAGCATTTAAGCGAAATCTACGCCCTGAAGCAGGTCGGCTGCGCCGGTTTAAGCAACACTCGCAGACCGATAGAAAACTCGCTAGTACTTAAACGCGCGTTCGCCTATGCAGCAACCTTTAATATGCGCGTATTCATTGAACCTGACGAGCACTGGTTAAGTATCGGCGGTTGCGCTCACGAAGGAAAAGTCGCCACTCGACTGGGCCTGAAAGGCATACCGGTTTCAGCAGAAACCATCGCCATCGCCCGCGCCATGGAACTGGTGGCAGAAACTGGGGTGAGCGTACATTTTGGCCGCTTATCAAGCGCACAGGGGGCAGAAATGATCGCCCGCGCAAAAAACGAGCACCTGCCCGTCACTGCCGATGTCAGCGCCCACCAGTTACACCTCACCGAACTCGACATCAGCAGTTTCAACAGTGCCTGCCATGTTAACCCACCACTTCGTACCCAACGCGACCTGGAAGCATTGCAACGCGCTGTTAGCGACGGCACCATCGATGCAATTTGTTCGGATCATCAACCGCATGATGTCGATGCCAAACAGGCTCCTTTTGCCAGCACTGAGCCGGGCATATCATCGCTGGAAACACTGTTACCATTGTGTCTGCGGCTTTCTCAACAAACCCCGTTACCACTAAGTGATATTATTAAAAAAATAACCTGCTCACCAGCAGATATACTGGGCATTGATGCGGGTAACCTGGCAGTAGGCGCTGTTGCCGATATTTGTATTTTTGATGAAAACGAAGACTGGCAATTAACCACAGACACTATCTACAGCCATGGTAAAAACACGCCCTTTCTGGGCTGGAACTTTCAGGGCAAAGTTAAGCACACGATTATTAACGGCAATCTCTTATTTAAAGCCTGAATATCTGCTGGCATTTCTATTTTTTTAAACCGTCAGCGGAACTCGCTAATTGCAAATCTTCAGCATGCGCCTGTTTATCGTGCTGTTCATTCATACCACCACCAAAGTTGATCTTCCATTCAAGATCGGTACTGGAGTCAGCATTTGCCAGCGCTGCCTGCAAATCTATCTTGCCCGTATCGAACAGCTCGAATAACGACTGGTCAAAGGTTTTCATGCCTTCGTCCCTGCCTTTTGCCATACTGGCTTTAATTTCATGAAAATCACCTTGGCGAATTAAATTACTAATATAAGGTGTGTTTACCAGCACTTCAACCGCAACCACACGCTGGCCACTTTCAGTTTTAACCAGCCGTTGCGCCAGAATACAGTTTAAATTCAGCGACAAATCCATCAAGATCTGGTTATGTGCATCAACGGGGAAAAAATTTAGCAGTCTGTCCAGTGTTTGACTGGCATTCGTGGCATGTAAGGTGGTTAAACATAAATGTCCCGTGTCTGCATACCGTAAAGCAGACTCCATGGTGTCGCGCTCTCGTGCTTCGCCAATCATAATAACGTCAGGTGCCTCACGCATCGCTTCACGCAAGGCATTTTCAAATGACAGTGTATCCAGTCCGACTTCACGCTGACCGACAATACATTTTTTATGACGAAACATGAACTCAATGGGGTCTTCAATGGTTAATATATGACCGCTTTGTGTCATATTACGATGATCCAGCATCGATGCCAGTGAGGTTGACTTGCCCATACCAGCAGCACCGACAACAAGGATTAATCCTTTATTACGCATGATCATGGTTTTGTATACATCAGGCAAACCGAGATCATCAATGGTGGGAATATCTGCTCGTATGTAGCGAATCACCATAGATACTTCACCGCGTTGCATATAGACATTGATGCGAAAACGGCCGAGGTCTGTATAGGATAGTCCCAGGTTTAATTCGAGGTTTTTTTCAAAGGCATTAATTTGTGTTGGCGTTAACAAATCATAAGACAGCTTTTTAGTCATGCCCGGCTGTAGCATGCTTTTTCCGATCGGACGCATTGTTCCGTCAATACGCACACTCACTGGCGCACCCGTAGTGAAATACATATCTGAGGCCTGTTGCTCGGACATTAACTTTAAATACGGCTGCAAATTCATCTAATTCCTGTCTCTCAGCGCTGACTTAGCCTGAGCTGTCAATGTCCTGACTATCATCTCATATGCCGTTGATCGTCTACCTGCTCCACGGATATATCATCCAGTCCTTCCATGAGATCATTTTCACTGGAGCCTCGACCATCGAGCTTGATTCTCAGCCGCAAGTCATTAACCGAATCCGCATTTCTTAGCGCATCTTCATATCCGATCTGATTACTTGTATACAAATCAAACAGCGCCTGGTCAAATGTCTGCATACCCAGTTCATTCGATTTCCCGATTAAATCTTTTATTTCATGGACATGCCCCTTGAAAATTAAATCAGACATCAGCGGGGAATTAAGCATTATTTCAACGGCAGCCACACGACCATCACCCGTAAGTGTAGGGATAAGACGCTGTGAGATTAAACTTTTTAGATTCAACGACAAGTCCATTAACAACTGCTG
>CAZMLD010000188.1:0-4818 GCA_964566975.1 uncultured Thiotrichaceae bacterium
GGGTGGAGCACAACCTAATATTTCTCAAACTTTAATTAAATCACATCAAATAGCGTTACCGCCGTATGCCGAACAAAAACAAATAGCAACCAAACTAGACCAACTACTATCACAGGTAAACACCCTAAAAAACCGCCGACAAAATCCCCATCATCCTAAAACGCTTCCGCCAATCCGTCCTCGCCGCTGCAGTAAGTGGAAAGTTGACGGAGGAGTGGAGAGGAAAAAATATAGTGTCATCGTTAGAAGTGCTGCTTAGTGAGATTAACGATGAACGTGAAATATTAAAATCAAAAAAACATCTAAAAAAAAGTTACGGAATAATTGATGACCCAGAGCCTCTTTTTGAAAGTCTTCCGAAGTCATGGAAATGGTTGAGTTTTAACCATATTGCAGTTAATGATAATCACGCCTTAAAAGCTGGCCCTTTTGGATCAGCGCTTAAAAAAAGTGATTGTGTTACTACTGGCTTTAAGGTTTATGGTCAAGAGCAAGTTATTGCAGGGGATGAGAAACTTGTAACTTACTTCGTAGATGAAAAAAAATATGAACAACTTAAATCTTGTTCTGTAAAAGCTGGGGATATTCTAATTAGCCTTGTCGGCACTATTGGTAAAGTGCTTGTACTGTCAGAAAATTCTGAAATCGGAATTATTAACCCTCGCTTAGTAAAGCTTAGCCTGAATAAAAAAATATCTCGTGACTACATTAACTATTATTTAAATAGCCTTATTGCGAAAGATTTTTTTAAAGGATTTAGCCATGGAGGGACAATGGATATACTTAATCTAGGAATTTTAAAGCAGTTGCCTATAGCGCTGCCTCCTGTAGAAGAGCAAACTGAAATAGTCCGACAGGTAGAAAAGTTTTTCACCTTTACAGACCAAATCGAAAAACAAATAAACGCAGCCCAAGCCCGAGTAAACAACCTAACCCAATCCATCCTCGCCAAAGCCTTCCGAGGTGAACTCACCGCCGAATGGCGAGAACAAAATACAGATTTAATTAACGGAGAAAACTCTGCTGAATCATTACTGGAAAAAATCAGGAAAGAGCGAGAATCTTTAAAACCTGCTAAAAAAATAAAAAAGATAATGGCAGCATGAGTTATGTGGCATATACAACGGTTAGATGTGCTGATAGTGGGGTATATTATTACTATCCAGATACATTGTAAGCGTAAAAACTCCTAGCACCATTTCCACATTCAATTAATACTGCCGTTTTTTTACAGGCTGCAAGCAATTAGTGCCGAATCAAATCAACAACCGACTAGATTATAAGTGGCATTCCTGTACTTACCCTACGGCTTAGTCGCATAAAACATCCTTGCTAAATGGCTTCCGTATACCATCTTTGGTTTGTTTTTACCGTTTTATAACCCTTGGTGCCTCTGCTCTGAATACCCATCGAATCTGTATCTGGCTGGATTCTTGCCACACATATTAAAAATAGCTAAGCGGCATTAAGTAGTGTTATTCTAGATTCTTATCTGGAGAATATCATGAAAAAGCCCACACGCGTAGATCCACTCGATGCCCTCGGCGCTGCTTATAAAACCATGTACGAGCGTGTTGCTGAAAACTTACATCATGCTAAAGAGAAAACCGGTGCATTGCTACACAAATTTATTGATGAAGCGAAAGACAAAGCGGTAGAGCTAGATGAACTGAAAAAAGAGGATGCAGAAAAATTGACGGTCTGGCTTAAGCGCGATTTAGATGATGCCATCGACCATATAGCAGAAACAGATGAAAGCCTTAAAGATTGGCTTGGTTTTGAAACAACGCTGATTGAAAGTGCCCTGTTGTATATGTTGCTGGAAACAGCTGATAAAACCACGGTTGAATTATTACAGCTAAAACAGAATGCCGAGCGACCCTACCGTTACCGTACCGGTGAAGTCACAGGCCCTGGGATGTTAATTTGTGACCAGTGTGGTGAAGTGTTGCATTTTCACCAGGCTGGGAAAATTCCACCCTGCCCACGCTGCCACAAAACAGACTTTCACCGTGAGAGAAGAGAAATGAAGCGAGACTAACAAGCAGGATAGTGATTTTTATGGATGCATATTTTTGTGACGGTCGGTATCATGGGCTACCGTCATCGCACCGCCATCCATGGCTCCTTGCGAAATACCATCCATCCATGGGCATAATGCCTATAGGGATAGCAGAAAATTGCGCCTGCATTTTCCGCACTACCCACATCCATGTGGGGCGTATACGGCGAGTCACAAAAATATGTGGTGAAAATTTATGCAACGATTTATATGCCAATAATGACCAATACGGGACTATTTTCATGGGCTTAAGGTGGTGAGAATAATGGATATAGAAAAACTAAACCAAGAACATGCATTACATACATCGAGCAGTACATTAAGAATCAAAACAGGTGAGGGTGGCATCCCCGTCATCAACATCAAGAACCGTCATGCCAGTGCTTTAATTAGCTTGCAGGGTGCGCATTTACTCAGCTGGGTTCCAAATGGTGAGCAGGAAGTCATTTGGTTATCAGAGCAGGCAAAGTTTGCACCTGGTCAGTCAATCCGCGGTGGTATTCCTGTTTGCTGGCCCTGGTTTGGGCAATATGATGGTTTGCGTGAAGCTGGCATAGATTACCCCGCTCATGGTTTTTCCCGCACCAAAAACTGGCAAATTCTCAGTACCGAGGCATTAGACGATGACTATACTCGTATCAGCTTCACTATGCGGCCAGAGTCTGCAACACAGGCGTTGTGGCCGACAGAAACAACCGTGCAGTTGCAGATGACTATCGGAAAAAAGCTGGAAATAGAGCTAATCACACACAACAATGGGATGCAGGCTGTCACTATTGGACAGGCGTTGCATACTTATTTTAAGGTAGGTGAGGTTAGCAATGTTTTACTGCATGGACTGGACGATATCGACTACCTGGACAAGCTTGAAAAGTTTACGCGCAAGCACCAACATGGCCCGTTGCACTTTAATGAGGAGGTCGACCGAATCTATCTCGATACCGCTAGTGACTGTGTTATCGAAGATAAAAGCTTAAATCGACATATTATTATTGTTAAATGCGGTAGCCACTCTACTGTAGTCTGGAACCCTTGGCAGGAAGTCGCCAGTAAAATGGCTGATTTTGGTGAAGAAGGTTATAAAAATATGCTGTGTGTTGAAAGTGGTAATGTGGCGGAAGACGTGGTTACTATCGAGCCGGGAAAGGCGCATCAACTCTGGGTGCAATATAGCGTGCAGGTGTTAACTTCAAAGTAGAAATTACGCAATGGCGACAGAAAAACAAAAATTAGGCGAATTTGGTGAAAATACTGTCGTTAAACGAAGCGATAGATACTGAAACTTAAAATCAGTGAGAAAAAGCCGCCGGCACAAAGCCCTATTGAAAAATCCAGCATCATAAGCTGAATTCAAGGTACAAAAGCAGTAAACTTACCCTCACTAATAACAATCAGCGAAACGGTATGAGTAAAGAGGCCCTTATTTTTGAAGTCAGTGACAGTAGTTTTGATAAATACATCATCGGCAATTCCAGTAAAGTACCGGTGTTCGTTACTTTTATCAGTGTTTGGTCGGAGCATTGCATTCAAATGACCGATATGTTTGCTGCGCTGGCAACGGAGTTCGCTGAAGAGTTTATTTTCGCCAAAGTTGATATTGAAGAAAATAATCAGTTAAAAGAGCAGTACAGCATCAAAAATATACCGACATTAAAAATCTTTGTCGATGGCAAGCTGGTACTCTCAGAAGAAGGTCGACTCACTGAAGATGAAGCTAGGGTGCTGCTAAAATCTTTTGACATTGTTAATCACATCGAAGAAACAAGAATACAGGCACGTCAACTGCATATGAAGGGGGAGACATTGCAGGCCATTACATTACTCACCAAGGCCGCGCAGGAAGATTCGTCAAATACAAAAATCGCCATGGATATGGTGCAAATTTTTATTGACATGGAAGAAATAGAGCAGGCCAAAGGCTTATTTAATCGCCTGCCTGACACCGATAAAAACAGCGAAACAGGGCTGAGTCTAACTGGACAGTTGTGGGTAATTGAAGAAGCAGGAAAAACGGCAGGTTTACAGGCATTAAAGGAAGTACTACAGACAAATCCAGACGATTATAATGCGCATTTTGATAGCGCAATATGTGAAATCGCGCAACACAACACGCAGCAGGCACTCAATCACCTGTTCTATATTCAGCAACACCATGCCAAATTTAAAGATGGTGCTGCAAAAGAGATGATTGTGAACATCATCAACACTATAGCTACCAACAGCCCGGAAATGGCGCAGCAATACCGCTCTCAGTTAGCTGGAATGCTGGCATAGTTTTCCGCGTTGCAGCTATTTTCAGCGGTTATCTTTATTAGTGTTCTGCATTATCATACTTTGCAGGTTGTCGAAATAACTAACAGTTGTAAAATGTTATTAAAAAACGGTTGAAACCCCCGTGAGACAGTCTATTCAGACGACACTGGGTGGAAGTGTGTGTTAGTAAAGTTTACAGTTTCTATACGTTCAATTTTTATCTAGATGATAATCATAGGCTTATTTTTTTGGCACATATTTTGTATGGTTTAGCGTCAAATGTGACAAAAATACGGAGTACGTAACATGAGTTTAATCAGATTTTTTATTGTTGTTCTTCTTTTGCTGTTGCCTGCTCAGGCTCTAGCTTTGTTTATGCCTGATGGCAGCCAGGTAAATGCTGTCACCGCCGTTGTTTCTAATGATGTGGGTTGCTGATGAATTAAAGCACGAGTATTGCTTCAAATAACAGCTCGGTGTTTTTTATATCTGCTTATTTTAAC
>CAZMLD010000189.1:0-4793 GCA_964566975.1 uncultured Thiotrichaceae bacterium
CAATTGCTCCTCGATAATTGCTCCTGCATTATCCTACTACTGCCCATCCATGGGCGTAACTGAATCTACAAGACTTTTTCGAACCCCTGTTTTTATTATTATGGGAACGCATCGTATGGGTGATACGCTTTCGCTACGATTCAACTGATTTTTTTAGGTTTAACATTGTTCCCAAGGCAGGCCATGATAACGCCAGCCACCAACAGTACTGCGCTGGTGGTTGCCATCTAGCCTGCCTTCAAACCCTTCATCGACGTGGTAGACGTTTTTTATGCCAGCTTCGGCAAGCGCCTTGCCAGCATCGTCTGAGCGGTTACCACTGCGACAAATTAAAATAATGGATACAGTATCGGTGTTCTCCTGTAAGCCGCCGAGGGCTAGCTTTCTGATTTCAGTGGTGAAGTTTTTGTTAATAATCCAGTCTGGCTCGTCTATCCAGGGAATATGAACCGCACCTTTTGGGTGTCCAACAAATAAGAACTCCATGCTTGAGCGTACGTCAATGAGCAGTGTGCGAGGCTCTTGTTGACTCATTTCCCAAGCGTCGAGTGCAGTAATGGTTTTTAGTTGTGCTGACATAGCGTTGCTTTTTTAGGAGAAGCGATGGTCAATGGTGTTGTCCTGTTTTTCAGTTGCTACTACTGGTCTGTCTGCCATCTGCTTGTTAGCATGTTGCAAAAAAGGTGACAAGCGCGCCTGCACGGCGACTAAATGCTGTGGTGGAATCTGATGAAAATTTCCTGACAAAATTAATGAGAATGCCTGTCGCATGTCTTGTTCGGTAATAATTTCAGTCGATGTTTTAATGTCTTGATGTTTATCATAACAAACTACCTGCTTTGATAGTGAATTAACCGCCTGTTGTAAGGCGCTCTCCGCCTGTGCCAGTATTTCTTCAAAAACAGTTAGCTCATCTAAATCGGGGGCAGTATAACCGGCGACCAGTTTGATTTGGATTCTTTCTTTACCCGTATCAAAGACAAGCTTGCTCATACCCTGGCAAATACGGGAAATGAGGATCTCGGCGTTCTGCTGATTGGTCATTGGCAGTAGCAAGGTATATTTTGCAATGCCAGTACGCGCCGCTATATCTTCCTCTCGCAGCCCTTGTTGCAGGCGCTGACCAACGACTTTGATGATATGCTGGGCGACTCTTTTATCGTGACTGAGAATATTTTTCTGGAAGTCTGCGATTTCAAAAACAACCGTAGCTAGGGGGTTTCTATGCCGACTGGCAAGTGACGTTGCTTTGCTGCCCTGCATTTGTAGCGAACTGGCATTATATAGTCCGGTTAGTTTGTCGTAGGCAGTTTTCTTTTCCAGTTCAACGACGTTCTGGCTTAACCGTACATAAGCTTTAGCACGACTGGTTAAATCAATGGAATCAAAGGGTTTGCTGACAAAGTCGGTGGCTCCTGCAGCAATGACTTCCTGTTTAATTGAGCTTGAGTCATCGTGTCCAGTCATAATAATGACCGGTAGTGCAACAATGTGCTCGATATTTGAGTGACGTATATGATTTAATAACCCCATGCCATCTAGATTTGGCATGCTTAAATCGGTAAACACCGCTAAAATAGCATTCTCTTTTTGCAGCATCTGCCAGGCGATCTGGCCATCTTCGGCAAGTAAAACGTCATAATCAGCGGCTAGCATGTTTTTAGCCGCATGACGAATCACTTTTGAGTCATCAACCACAAGCAACTGTGGCTTTTGTGTAACTTGCTCATTCATCAGCTAAGATCTCCTTGCTGCCTGAGTTTTACTGGGTAGGACATTTTTTATTCAGAAAATGTCACATAGTTTGATATGACCTAGGATGTATTCATTAATTTTATATAACAGCATAGTTGTAAATCGTTCAGTTGCAAAGATACTCGCCATACTTTTATGGTTAGTTGTTCAAATAATTATCTTTTCCCTGCTTAAAATTTATTTATGTCACGATTTTTTCATGGTAAGCGACTATAATTCACAGTTAGCGGGATAAAAATGTCAGTTTGATCGCACGATCAAGAGTAAATGGAAACACTTCTTTATGAGTGAAAATAACAAAAACAACAAAAATAATAGTCGGCCATATGAAAAACTGGTTGTTGGTATGCGTAGTAACCTGGCAGCCCGATTGGCGGATTTGATGTCACGGCTGTTAAATTCGAGTCAGGACAACCTTCTCGATATGTCAGAAGCTGCCGGTAATAATAAAGACCAGACTCGTTATTTTGAATTAATGAATCAACTGCGAGTACAAAAGACTTCCATTTCAATCACCTTTGATAATCAGGTGAAGGAACTGCTGCTGCCAACTGGTGAGTTTGAAGCCAGGCAGCAGCATAAAATGACCGAGCAGGACGATGAATTAAGCCTGGTCGGGGAAAATGAAATGGAAGGCATGGTGCTGGTAAAAAGCATTGGTGGTCGCGCCCTCTCTAAGTATCGTGAGCAGTTACAGCATCTTGAAGCTCGACTGGAACACCTGTCGCTTAAAACACCGACCATTTTTAATAAAGAAGCGCTGCTGCCGGTCAATTTCTGCCAGGCCTTTAATGATGCGCTTGGTGAGGGTTTCGACAGTGCCAACAAAAAAATATTGTTTTCTATGTTTGAACTTGAAGTGGCAAACAAACTGGACGCTTTATACGACTCCATCAATAATCGACTGATAGATGCAGACATTCTACCGCAAATAAAACAGCACACAAGAAAACAGCAGCCGATACATATGCGCCGTGCAAACCAGCCCGGGTTTTTTGAAAACCCAGAGGCTGTACAGCAAAGTGATTCCTCTGAGGGTTCTGCTCGTCATCCTAGCATGGGCGTTTCCGGCATGCCTGTCGGTAACATTGGTGGTTATGCGATGACTGCTGCTCCTGGCGAGGGCTACCACAATGTCATGCAAAACTCATTACTGTCTCCAGCAGGCGATAGGCATATGGGTGGTGCTACGGTGAGTTATGCAGACAAGGAATCGACAGGTGCGGAGTACCAGCACAGTACGGTAGGTATGCCTGCCAGTCAGGTCAGCCATATTCTAGGTAATTTTATTGGCGGCATGCCTTTTACGTCTGACTCTGCGGACACCTCTCCAGCCGCCAGCGGTAACTTTTATCCTGAAACCAACGCGCAGCATTTTGGTCATCAGGAAATTATTCGCGCCTTGTCACAGCTTCAAAATATGCCACAGTTTGCCCAGCCGGTGGAGCAGAGTGTTGATGCTGAAAAAATCAAGCAGGCGGTGCTTGCTGAAATCGCAAAAACCTCCGGTGGAGTCGTTACTAAAGGCATCAATAGTGTTGCTGACAAAACCTTTGATTTTATTGAGTTGATTTTTGATGCCATTATTGATGACGACGAAATCTCGGATGCCGTTAAAACCCTGTTGCTACGATTACAAATTCCAATCATAAAAGCATCGATGGTGGATAAAGACCTCTTTTTATTCGATGATCACCCAGCACGTGTATTACTTGATGCTGTCGCTGATGCTGGTGCTGGCATCGTTGATCATAGTGATGAGATATATAAAAAACTCGGCAAAGTGATTTCTGGAATATTGGCTGAGCAGGACATAACCACGGCGACCTTCCAACGTGCGCTGGACAAGCTCAAAGACGTTACCGAAGAACTGGAAGCGTCGGCCAGTATTGTCGAGCAGGAGCATCAACAGCAACTATTGCGCAAACATGCACGCGCTACGGTATTAAAAGCCTTACGCGCAACCACCACAGGTAAAAGCTTACCGGAGGCGATGCATCCGCTCATCCTCAAGCGCTGGCCAACATTAATGTTTAATCATTACCTGAAAAATGGTAAAGAAAATGATGAATGGGTGGCGTTAGCGTTAACCTTGAAACAAATCGTCGATAGCGTTCAGCTTATTGACTCTTCTGAACAACTGGCAACGCTGCTGGCAGAAAGAGATACACTATTAGTGCAGGCAGAAAAATATTTGAGTCGCATCAGTACATCAAAGAAAGAGGTGAGCGATATGCTGGCGGTATACAGAGCAACAATGCAGTCATATGTTGATGATGCTAATTTTACTGCCGAAGAAGTCACTAACGCCGAAGAAGCCATCACTAATGCGCCGCCAGTTGCCGTGTTTCCTGTCCCTGGTGCTAGTAGTGATGAGATCCAGGACATCCCTGCCAATGTCATGCCGGGTATGTGGTTTCAGGTTTATATGGGTGAGGATCAGACCGCCAAGCGTTGCAAACTATCCGTCATTATCGTAGAAGATGCAAACTTAATGTTTGTTGATCACAAAGGTGAACTGGTCACTGAAAAGTCTTTTGATGAGTTTAATAAAGAAATGGCAAATGACAGCACAAAAGTGGTGATGGGTCACTCTGCATTTGATCATGCCTTTAAGACGGCGATTGATGGCTTGAATTAGTCGGTTATGCCACGATCGTTGTGGTGACGGTCTCGCCATTTGTTGTTACCAACAAAATAGGGTGATCCTCAGTGAGTTGTGCGCTACACCGTCCATTAGGGAATCGCTGACAAGTCCAATAATTTTGAACTTGTAAAGCTGCCGCTATTCCCGCCGAAGCTTACCGCTCCCAGCTCACGCCCCTTACCTACGTCCTTGTCGGCAAAGATCGCAGCAATAGAGTGACTATTGCGGCTTATTTCGACGAAAATAGCGAGCGTTTTTCCTGCGCTTAAAACCGCCTGTTTCCGCGTTGTAAAACTGCGCAATAGCCTTCTCTTACGCACGTTTCACGCCTTGAAACAGAATGTTTTAATCACAATCTGCTCTGCTCGACTCAAGCAAGTGCTTCTGCCCC
>CAZMLD010000190.1:0-4779 GCA_964566975.1 uncultured Thiotrichaceae bacterium
TTTGGTTACGAGCAGAGGCTTTTTATATTAAATCTTTTAACGTTTTGCTTTCTATTGATGCGCTAATCGCACTGTTTAAAGACTGAATAACTTCATCAACTTGTGATGCTGTACTGACATCATCAGGACACAGGCGTGGGGTTTCTTCCGCACTACGTGCTGCATTTATAATCATTTCCAGTGTGATATTCTCTAATGACTGACTGGGTAAGTAATGTGTGCTGCCTTCGCCGCCGCTAGTGATGAGTAGTTTTTTTGAGACCAGCGCAGGGAGAATAATCATTAATGCTGATTCAGAAATATTAATTTCTTTTGCCAGCATTTTAAGTGACCAGTTATTTTCGTTGTGGTGAAAATTTCTTGCAATCAGTTGCATGACCGTCAGTGCTAGTTTTTCTCGCAAGCGACAGCTTAAGCGAATTATTTGCGACTGGTCGCTGATGCGATCGGGATTTTGATGGTAATAGGAAAGGGACGCACCAGTTAGTACAATTAACCAATTGATGTAAATCCATAACATGAAGATGATCATGATGGCAAAGCCAGAATAGATGGCAGTATAGTTTGTCGAGTCAATAATGAATATTTTAAATACGCTGCCTGTGACTTTCCATAAAATAGTTGCAATGACTGCGCCAAATAAAGCGGATTTAAAACGGACCTTTGTGTTCGGAATCAGGGCGTAGATTAAGGTGAAAACAACGACCGTAAGCAGTAACGGAACGGCTTCACCCATAAGTAATAGCATGGTGCCAAAAGGCTCAATCGCAGCAACCTTGTTAACCACGGTTGATGTGTTGAATGATGCGGTGATACCAGCCGCAGTAAACAGCAGCAGTGGGCCGATAAGAATGACGCTTAAATAATTGCTAAAACGTTGAAATATATTTCGGCTAACGGTGAGCCGCCAAGTGAAATTAAAAGCGCTTTCAATTTTTTTCACCAGCGATAAAACAGTAAAAATAAGCACCAGTAGGCCCACTGAGCCTAAAACACCAACATTGATATTGTCAACAAAAGTAATGATTTGCTGGCTTAGCTGCAATCCTTTTTCGCCCAGTGGTTGCAAAAGGCTGGTTAAAGCGGGTTCTAGCTGGTTATGTACGCCAAAGCCCTTTAATACCGAAAAGCTGACAGCCAGCAAAGGCACTAAAGACAGCAGCGTGGTAAAGACCAGACTCATGGCGCGAAGTGAAGGCAGGCCGCCACTTAAGTCTCGGATAACGCCATAGAATATTCTTAGCGACTGGATAAAAAAAGCCTGAAGCGCATTGACCTCTTGCAGCTTTGTTTGCCACAGTAACTGGCTGAATTTTTTCTGGCTGTCGGCAAACATAGGGCAGTGTTTAGTGAATTATCTCGCGTTGCTGTAGGCGCCAATCCTGATAGTCTATTCCCTGTTTATAAATCTCCTGATTAACATAACTAAGTACACCCCATAAGCGGTTGAAATGTACCACAGAGTCAACACGTATGATTTCTTTACCGTTATTATCAAAAAACACAATGCTGGGTGCATAAAAAATTTCAAGCGATCGTGCCCATTCTTTTGCGCTTGTTTTGATGCCTTGCGGTGTGATTATTTCGGTGTCTGCCCACATATTAAGCTGTATCGCATTCATCATTTCGATTTCCTGAATGTTTAACTCCTGTGAAAGTGGAGAGCCATGTAACAGGTCACAGGCATGACAGTTGCCCTGTTCAAAAAATACCGCTGTTGGTCGGCCATTTCCCCGTAATGTGGCGAGGTCATGGGGTGGTTCTAGAAAAAAATCACGCTCGTTTAAGCCACCTAGTAAAAAGAATTCTCCTGGCGTGGCACGCTCAAGATACTCAGCAAAGGTCTCTTTTTTATAAAACTCTTCGGCAACATATTGTAAGGCAGCGCGAAATTGATAAGGCGGATAAAACCCCCGTAAACGAAATACCGGGGTACCTTCTAGGTTGTAAAAAACCAGTGAAGGGGTGAAGTTGGTTCCATATCGAATTGATAATTCACGTTCGCTATGAACCGTACCATCCGTGTCGATGATATCGTCTATGCCCCATATGTTAAAAGGGATAAGGTCGAAATGTGTTTGCAGGTAGTTTTTTATATCGGTGTCGGCGAGACTGGTGTTAAAAAAATGTTCACAGTAAGCGCAGCGCGGCTGCCCGAAGTAGGTGATGATGCCTTTTTTCCCTGCGGCTTTTGCGTCGCTAATATCTTCCCTGAGGTCGCCCATGGGCAACTTGAACCAGTCAGGATACACCAGCTCCTCTTCCAACTGAGCATCATCAAAGTCGATGCTCATATTGATGGCGCCAGCCGCCTGTGTCATGATGCCTAGCGGTGTGACCGAGTGTGCTGTAAACGAGAATAAAAATAACAGAATAAAAAGCGATGGCGATATTTTATACATTTTTCCCCTATTATATTGAGCCTAAAATTATGTTTTTATTATTATGATGGATGCCAAAAATACCACACAATCTATGCAAAATCCAACCAGTGTTTTAATGCTGATGGGTAAGCAGTGTGCATATTGTGAGCCGATGATGCAAGTTTTGACTGAGTTGATGAAGGCAGGTGAACTTGCCGAGTGCCGTATTGTTAATATAGAAAAAAACCCAGAGCTTGCCAGGCAGCTGGGTGTACGCAGTGTGCCGTGGTTGCAAATAGGGCCATTTGAGTTGCTGGGTTCCAGATCCAGAAAGGAAATATTACTGTGGCTGACACGTGCCTCAAGTTTTGACGGGCTGACTGAATATCTCGAAGAAGTGCTGGCGGAGGGTAATATCAGTTACGCCGAAAAATTAATCCAGCGCCACCCGGCAGCGCTGGAGAATGTTATTGCGCTGATGGCCGACCCAGAAGCGAAAATCAATGTGCGCCTAGGGGTGGGCGTGATGATAGAAAGCATGGCGGAATCGGAGGCTTTCAAAGCAGTTGTCCCACGTTTAGTTGACCATTTAAGCAGTAAAGACGCGCGTATTCGCGGTGATGCCTGTCATTACCTTTCGTTGACCAAAGATCATAGTGTTATTCCTCATATAGAAAAATTATTAGCCGATGACAGTGAAGAAGTCAGAGAGATCGCACAGGAAAGCCTTGACGAACTGCGAGCCTGACTGCTCAGAAATTTCTTAAAAGTCTAACCACTCCACAAGATAATAAATATATTGCCCTTCTGACGATTTTGACGGGCCACTTACCCGTGCCGCATAGCGTTTGTTGTCGGGTTCGGCTGCGTCCAGTGCTTCGCCAGCACAGGCTTTGATTTCTACGCAGCTTGCAGCAAAGCGTTTACGGCTGCGTTTTGGTACGTACACCACAGCGTATTCCAAGCTTGATGCTGTTGACTCTGGGTCTGGCGGTACGATGCCGCGCATATTGTTGTTTCCAGGGTATTCGTTATTCATGCAACATAGTTTGAATGTTATCTTCTAGCTGATTAACTGCGCCGAACGCTACGTGTTTAAGCGCGCCTTTTTTATCAATCAGTATACTCGATGGTGTCCCCTGCAATTGATACATTTCAAAGGTCTGGGCATTATATGCTTTCTTGCTGAGGTAGGATCGAGCCTGTTGAAAAATGGCCTGCTGGCGGCTTTTGCTGAGTTTACCCTGAAAAAAATCTGGGATCTGACTTAATATAAACGGGTAAATGCTTTCCTCGTTTACCAGGCTTTCATTTTTAACCAGCCTGTCCATAGCGACACTGAAAGGCATGGTATAGGGGAGTTTATCGTCCTCAAGAAATCCCGCTTTGCTGAGCTGCAATAATGGGTCGCCCTGTAATTCACCCGTTGCCAGCAGATTTTCTAGTCTATTCAATGTATTATGCTCGAAGTGTTCAAAGGCAGTGGCAATAGCAAATACTTTTAAACCCTGTGTTTCATAGCGCTGATGAAGGCGAATAACTTCAGGCAAAGCGTGAATAAAGCAACCCGTGCAGTTGACCTGGAAAACCTCAATGAGTACCACCTGACCAATGAGTTGGTTAAGCGGCGGCTCGTAACCTTGTACCCAGCATTCAATGTCAATATTGGGTGCTGTTTTGTCGATTATGGCAGTCATATTATGTGTAAGTGAAAAAATGCAGCAAGAGTCCGAAAATACAGAGTTAAAACATGATTATACTGATTTAATGCCGGAGACTATACTGGCAGCCGTAGAATCGTTGGGTTATGAAACCAGTGGCCGTCAACTGGCGTTAAACAGTTATGAAAACCGTGTGTACCGTTGCGAGCTGGAACAGGGCGGTGCGCTTATTGTTAAGTTTTACCGCCCAGATCGCTGGAGTGATCTTGCCATCAGTGAAGAACACCAGTTTGCACAGCAGTTACTGGCGCAGGAAATTCCCGTCGTTGCGCCCATCATAAAAGATGCCGTGTCTTTATTTGAGCATGGTGGTTATCGCTTTTCAATTTATCCGTTGCGCGGTGGTCGCTGGCCAGATTTAGAATCGCGCGATGATTTAAACTGGATGGGGCGTTTCATTGCTCGCATACACAATGTCGGCAGAACCGCTGTATTTGAACATCGTCAGCAGATAGAAATTAAGCGTATGGGTCATGAACCCTCTGACTGGTTGTTGGCAAACGATTTTATTCCGAGTTATCTGGAAATAGCATACCAGACCCTGGTTGATGATTTAATAAAAGCAATACAGGCGGCGTTTGATCGTTGCGGCCAGTATCAAGGTATTCTCCTGCATGGTGACTGTCATCGCAGTAACGTATTGTGGACCGATGATGGGCCACATTTTGTTGATCTGGATGACTGTTGCAATGGCC
>CAZMLD010000191.1:0-4763 GCA_964566975.1 uncultured Thiotrichaceae bacterium
ACTAAGAGGTTTGGTTTGCTTGGATGACATTGGATTTAAGAGCGATACTGGCTAGTGTGGTCAGGTGATAAAAAGATGTGTTATTGTACACGCTCTCTCGCTTATGTTTGTATAAAATTTTTGATAATTCTATGTTTCAACTATTAAATTTTAAAGTGAAAATAGCTGTTTTCGCTATTTTGTTACTGGTTTTATTGTTCACGGTTAAGCCAGCATTAGCCATTCAAGTGGCAAATCTTCACGAAGTAGATATTTTGGTTGTTGATGAGTCGGTCAGCGTGCGTCGTGCTGCTTTTAGCCAGGGGCTGGATGAAGTCTTCATTCGACTATCGGGCGACAGCGGTATTATGGGGAAAATAACACGTCCTGCTGCTTCACGTTATGTTAAAAAATACAGTTACGATCCTGTTGAAATACCCACCGTTAACGCACAGGATGAATTGCTCAGCTATCGTTTAACGGTTCAATTTAACCTCAGACTGGTCGAGCAATATTTGCAGCAGAATGGCATTGCTGTTTGGGGTGAACACCGTCCAGAGGTGGTTATCTGGTTCGCGGTGAGGGATGGAGCAAATGAATATGTGCTGAAACAAGGTGATGTTTCATTGCTAAAGTCTGCCGTCGATGAAGTCATGTTTCGTCGAGGCATACCCGTGCGCTGGCCTTTATTTGATAGCAAGGACCAAAACATCCTCAGTATTGTTGATATTCGTGGCGGTTTTGATGGTTCGATTATGCAGGCCTCAAAACGTTATTCTGAGGGACCGGTTATCACCGCTAATCTGCTCTGGAATGGCGGGCAGTGGCAGAGTAGCTGGGCACTATTAATGCACAATGAGCAGCTACAGGCAGAAAATCGCCACTGGAATATGGCTGGTGAGGATTATAATCTGTTGATTAATAATGCGATTGAGCAGATAGGTGATGCTTTGGGTAAGGTTTTTGCCATTGATGATTCTGCCGGTGAGCAGCAATGGGTGACTCTTCACCTTGATCTTCAGGGCATCAACTCAATTGAAAAATACAGCCATGTTGAGCATTATCTGAATGCTTTAAATGCGGTTAAAACAGCAAAACCATTACGCGTTGATGGTCAGAGTGTGGTTTTTGATGTTACCTTGCGTAGCAGTAAGAATAGCTTTTTGAATTTAATAAGAAATGACTCAGTACTGCAACAGGTGGAGTCACGAGTGATGACCGAGTCATTAGCCTCTGATGACAGACCGCCGCTATCTTCACAAGGTTTTGATGCAGCAGGTACACTGGCAACAAGCGGGCAGGGCGAGCAGACAAAGCCAGTGCCTGTTTACTACTTTCGTCTTCGCTAGATCGTCGTTCATGCAAATTTATCAGTAAAAAATGATATCAGCAATTCCCGTGGTAACACTCATCGTTTATCCCTGTTCTGATGAATGGAAGGGTAAGGCTGTCGCTTGTAACAGCGGTACCTTCCCGATGCCTACCACCTTGTTCATGTTTCAATATCAGCGGGGCTAATGTCTACCTTGATTTATCCTCAACTACCGTTAGGTTTCGAGCCAGGTGAATTATTTACTTTCGACAGTTTTGTCGCCGGTAGCAATACCGTGGCGGCTGGCCTAGCACAACAAACAGCCTCAGGCACAGGCGAGAATCAACTGTATTTCTGGGGTGAAACTGGTTTAGGAAAAAGCCATCTGCTACAGGCTAGTTGCAACCTAGCGGCAAAGAACCAGCAAACAGTGTGTTATTTAACGCATGCTGAAATCGTTAACCAATCTGCGGACGTGTTTGATGGCCTAGAGCAGCTACAACTTATTTGCCTGGATGAAATTGATTCCTGGTTGAATAATGCAACTTGGGAAGTGGCTTTATTTGGTCTGATTAATCGTGTTCGTGAAAATAACCATCGACTAATTATGGCATCGACTCAACCACCGGATGAGGCTTTTGTAAGCTTACCGGATTTACGTTCACGACTGTCCTGGGGGCCGGTGTTTCAGATACAAAGCCTAACAGACAAAGAAAAATATCATGCCTTACGCTTTCGCGCTAGACAAAACGGCTTGGAACTGCCTGAGCATGTAGCCGATTACTTAATGCAGCGTTATCCACGTGATATGTTTGGTCTGTTTGAACGCCTTGCATTACTCGATAAAGCCTCGATGGCGATGCAACGGCGCTTAACCATCCCGTTGATTAAGGAAGTGTTTGCCCAGAAATAAGGTGTTTCCTATCATTTTTCAGGACAATCCGTACGGTGGCTCTTAGTGCGCCTTTGTTTAATTCTAGTCGCACAGACCCCTTCCACCCCACATCTCTTTTTAGCGGGTAAATATCTTACATCGCAATCATCTCAGCATGATAGCCTCGATTTCTGACTGTCTCAAGCAGCTCGATAGAGGTGACGTCTTCTGGGTCGAAAGCAACAATCATAAGATGTGGTCGGTTATCCCTGTAGTCAGCGGTCATTACCCCTTTTTTATGTAAAAAGACATCACGCAGCTGTTCTCTTTCATCATGAGTGGTTTCTTCATCAATGTGTAAAGTGACATCAAGCATTGTGGTAGACATGGTGTTTCCTCCTGCAAAGGTCGAGTATTGTGGAAATGCATGCAGTCATTCTATTGTAATCCCGATGAACGTAAATATGGGGCTTTTATGATACGAATTCAGGGATGAGTCAGAGAAAAATTGGCTGACAGAAAATTAGTGACTATTACTGGCACAGAAAATACAGAAGCGGAGAGCGTTAACCCGACTATTTTATAGGCATGCAGAATCTTGGGGGGAAATCGAAAGATGGGACAAAATGAGAAGTGGAGACAGAAAGGTGCAGAAATATAGAGTAAGCTTGGAAACTCAACAACGCTGGTCCCAATGCCAGTAAGTTAAGACTTTTGCCGTCATTCCCGCACGATTTTAGCGGGAATCCATGGCTGGTAGAACCAGATATAACAGGCATTGTACTACCGACCGATGGATTCCATCTAAAGCTTGTCCTCGAAGTCTTTTATCGGGGAGCATGACGCAATGACGAGCGTTATTGCTTAACTTACTGGCATTGACGCTGACCCCCTTGACGCTGACATTATCATAGACTTATTTCTTAATTTATGGGCACTGACTCTACTCGCAATTACTCCCGCTTGTAATATCAGCGTTACGTGCACTCATTACTGAATTCAACCGGCCTTGCTAAAGCAAAGTATCCAACGGGCTGTTCACACAAATTCCGGGCCTGTTTAAAACGTGAGTGTAAATCATCGTAGTGGACACATCAGCATGTCCCAGCAATTCCTGAACCGTTCTAATGTCATAACCTGATTCCAGTAAATGCGTTGCAAAAGAATGCCTTAATGCATGGCAATGCACCTTTTTTGTGACGCCAGCTTTAGTTGCTGCCTGTTTAACCTTACGCTGTAAGCCGTTCTCATGAATATGATGCCGACGTGGTTTACCGCTTCTGGGGTCAACAGAAATACGCTGTGAAGGAAAAACATATTGCCAGCCCAATTCTTTGCCGGCAGACGGGTATTTTCTGCCCAGCGCGGTCGGCAAATAAACCTCACCCAAGCCATCGTTGAGGTCATCAGTATGAACTTTCCTGACATAATCAAGCTGTTCATTTAATGCTGCAATTAATTTTTTCGGCAAAGGCACAACGCGATCTTTATTGCCCTTTGCATTACGAATTACAATTTGTTGATAGTCAAAATCGATATCAAAAATACGCAAACGAATACACTCCATTAAACGCATACCACAGCCATATAACAGACTTGCCATAAGGCAATAAACTGGGCTATTTATGCCGTTTAATAAGCGCCCAATTTCATTGCCAGAAAGCACCACGGGCAGGCGTTTAGGGCGCCTCGATAATGTGAACTCACCAATATCCTCAAAAGATTTTTTAATAATATTTTTATAATAAAAAACAATAGCATTCAACGCCTGCCTTTGTGTACTGGAAGCCACCATTCTGTCTACCGCAAGATAGGTAAGATAGCTTGCAATGTCCGTGGCTTTAAGTGTTTCTGGGTGCTTTTTATCGTGAAATACAATAAAACGAACCAACCAGGCAACATAAGTCTGTTCAGTGCGGATTGAATAATTACGGCAACGAATTTCACGAATCACCGCATCAAAAACATCAGCAAACATAACTTTAACCGAATCACTGGACGAGGTTTTATGATCAACCAGGCAACCCTCGTTTAGTGGTTGGCGGGCAATAGTCGGGTGAGAGGCAGGCAAAGACCTTGCTTGTGACTTCAAGTCCTCCCAGGGATAATTAATCGACCAGGGCGCGGCCACAACAGCAGTAAATAAAATACGCAAAGAATCAACAACCTGACAAAACTGCTGCTCGTTAAGAGCCGTATTTCTGCCTATTCCCTGCAAATATTTTTCTAAATCCAGAACAGTGTGCGACCTAAGTCGCGCATGATGGACTTTTATATATTCCTCAGCATGACCAACATAGACCTGTACAGCATCTTGTTTAACGCCATACCGTATTGATTTTTCAATGTACTTCCCCCAGAAACGGGAGATTTGAGCATCCTTATCCGTCGGAAACATAATTAATCCCTTAAATTATAGAGCTTGTAATTTATCTCAATACTGTGTAGTTTACAAATTTATTAAAAACACTATACAGAATGTGGGATATTGAGTGTAGTGTGCTCTACAGAACACCATATGACGACATTCTGGCTAATATACTGTTGGGCTTTAAAAACATAATCCGTACAAAAAAGCAGTGGGTAAAGGAAATTGTT
>CAZMLD010000192.1:0-4733 GCA_964566975.1 uncultured Thiotrichaceae bacterium
ATCTGCTATCAGGGCGCAGACGTGTGACGCACTTTTTCGATGTTGTAGCGATCGACTGAATCAAACCCCTCAAGGTGGTGCAAATCAACGCCCCTGACGCGAAAATAGTAATATCCGGGCTGCAAGTTAATGATTCGGGTAATGTTTTCCTTCGTTGAGTCATTAATAATGATGTCATTAAACTTATCATCACTTGCTAGCTGGAAGCGATAAAGAATAGCTGCATCGAGTTTTTGCCATGCAACAATCAGCTCATTTTTTTCTGCCGTCAAATTGTTGCTGAGTCTGGGGGCGGCGAGTAATTTCACGGGTTCAGACAATGCTTTTCCTTTTTCAGCAATAATGCCATAACCGTGGTTCACTCTTTGTTCTGAGTCACCCGCTAATACCTCAACAACACCTTTAGTCACTTCAGTTCGACTACGTTGCTCACTATCGGCAGACAGCCTGAATGCAGTGCCGCGCACGGCAGTAATCGCTGCAGGTGTTTTAATTTCATAGCGACTGCCAGTTTGTAGGTGCTTAACCGATGTATTAATGCTGCCTGAGTTTAATCGGATGCGGGTGTCAATCATGCCAGTCAACTTATGGTGGCTAAGTTTATCAAAGACAACTTCGGTATTCTCTAGGATTTGTAATTCAGAGTTATCAGCAAGCTGTATCCGCAGATTTTGGTGACTACCTGTCACCACACGGTCACCACTGAATAGGAGCGTACCGATGGATATCTCTGCTATATCGCCGTTAGCGCGTAACAAACTGACACCGTGGCTAATGGCTATTACCTGCGCGGGCGTGGGTTGCAGCTTTAACATATGCACCGGTACAACAATTCGCGTCCCTGGGCGAATTTTTCGATCTGAGCCTTGACGGATTTTATTGATGCGCTGAATTTCAACCCAGTTATTTACTGACGAAGTATATCTTTCCGCTATTTTCCAGATGGTATCACCTGGCTTGAATGTATACTCCCAGTATTTTTCATCCGCCGCGAAAAGTACTGATGAAAAAGTAATAACAAATAATAAACAAGATGCTGATAAGAAACGAAACATGTCTGGTTTACTCCTTTTGGATTTCAAATAAACGATAACCGCGTTGATAGATACAACTAAGCTGCCAGCCTACCGCAGGACTGATAGATAGCTTGGAACGAATACGGCTAACGTGTGTATCGACGGTTCGAGTATGGAGGTCTGCGGTGACGCCCCAGACAGATGCCATCAGTTTTTCACGTGAAACCAAACAGCCCGCATGCTGAAACAAATAAAGTGCCAGTTGAAATTCTTTTGCGGTGAGTTTTACTTTTCTGCTACCGATTGAAATTGAACATTCAGCCTGATTGATTTTGTAAGGTTCAAAGATCAGGATGTTTGTGTTCTGGTTAACGGCATTATTAGCACCAACAGTAGCCGCCGTTATTTTTTTACGGCGCAGCAGTGCTTTAATTCTTGCTAAGGTTATATTTTTATTGAGTGGCTTAATAATATAATCATCCGCACCGTGTTCGAGTGCTTCAACCACACTGTCTTCACTATCGCGACTGGTAATGAAGATAATCGGCACATTTGATGCCTTTTCAACGCGTATCCACTTAAGCTCATCAATACCACTGGTATCAGGCAAGTGCCAGTCAAGTAGCAGCAAATCAAAATCTTCCAAGTCTACCGCTATACGAAAATATTTCCTCGTTCTATAAGACTGCAACAGATAGCCGTTTTCATTCGCCCAAAGACGAATCAATTCAACTTGATTAACGTCATCTTCCAGCAATCCTATTCGCATAAAAAACCTCAAAACACCGATGCTTAATCAACTATTTTCTCATAAGATGCTCGATGAAATTAACAATACTTGGTTAACAATTGTTAAATCTGGGCAACTCGGTTAGCGCTCGTACAGCTTACGCTTGGCCAATCTTTAGATGCTTGTTACTGATTACAACAGTGGTTAATTTTTATCACTCCAGTTTATCTATTTCTGCCCGCATATGCGGAAATAAAATAACATCACGAATTGACGCTGAATCGGTCAGCAGCATAACTAGGCGGTCGATACCTATGCCCTCACCTGCCGTTGGTGGCAGACCAAACTCTAGCGCACGGATATAATCGGCATCAAAATGCATGGCTTCGTCATCACCCGCATCTTTATCAAGCACCTGCTGTTTAAAACGATTAGCCTGATCTTCGGCGTCATTTAACTCAGAGAAGCCATTGGCGATTTCTCGGCCACCGACAAAGAATTCAAAACGGTCAGTCACAAAGGGGTTGTTATCATTTCGCCTAGCCAGTGGCGAAACTTCGGTTGGGTATTGGGTAATAAAGGTTGGATCCATTAATTGATGTTCGACAGTTTTTTCAAATATTTCGATCTGTACTTTACCCAGACCATAACTGTCTTTTAGCTTAATGCCCAAGCGACTAGCAAGTTCACGCGCACTGTCAATATTAGACAGGGTCTGTGCAGAAATTTCTGGGTTAAAATGTAATATTGAGTCAAACACTGACCAACGGGCAAAAGGTGCAGCGAAGTCATAACTATTGCCTTCGTTGCTTATCTGTGTTGTGCCTAATAATTCTGTGCTTAACTGACGCAATAAATCTTCGGTGATGTCCATTAAATCGTGGTAGTCCGCATAAGCCTGATAAAATTCAAGCATGGTGAATTCAGGATTATGGCGCGTGGACACACCTTCATTTCTAAAATTACGGTTAATCTCGTACACCCGCTCGAAACCACCAACCACTAAACGTTTTAAATATAACTCTGGTGCAACGCGTAGGAACATAGGCTGGCTCAGTGCGTTATGGTAGGTTTCAAAAGGTCGCGCAGTGGCACCACCTGGAATAATTTGCATCATTGGCGTTTCTACTTCAATAAAGCCATTATTGTCAAAGTAATTGCGAATAAACTTAATAATTGCGGTGCGAAGATAAAAACTTTTTTTCACTTCCTCATTAATAATTAAGTCAACATAACGCTGACGGTAGCGAATCTCTGTATCGTTTAAGCCATGAAATTTATCCGGCAGAGGTCGCAGTGACTTTGTTAATAACTGCACATCATCAAGCTTAACTGACAGTTCATCAGTGTTGGTTTTAAATAAAACACCGGTGGCACCGATAATATCACCCACATCCCATTTTTTAAAACCATCGTTATAGATGCCTTCAGGTAAGTTATCCCGCTGTAAAAAAAGCTGAATGCGGCCGCTCATATCCTGCAACTGTGAAAAGCTGGCTTTACCCATCACTCGTTTTGCCATCATACGCCCAGCAACCGCGACATGAATGTTTAATGCTTCAAGTTCTTCTTTGGTTTTTTTCTGGTATTGCGCCAGTAGATCACCCGCTAAGGCATCACGCCGAAAAGTATTGGGAAACGCGGTGCCACCCTGTTTGCTCGCCGCATCACGGAGTACGGCCAATTTTTCACGACGTTGCGCGATTAATTTGTTTGTGTCGACTGCTACGACAGCTTTCGTTTCCGTTTTATTATCTGTATTCAATCTCTATTCCTGGGTTATAAACCGCTTTTCAAACTGGCTTCAATAAATAAATCAATACCACCATCTAACACCGCCTGTGTATTGCCGGTTTCTACGTTGGTGCGCAAATCTTTTATTCGTGATTGGTCTAATACATAGGAGCGTATCTGACTGCCCCAGCCGATATCGGACTTTGATTCTTCCAACTCTTTTTGATCGGCATTTCGTATTTGTTCTTCTCGCTCATACAATTTCGCTTTTAACTGCTTCATTGCTGCGTCTTTATTTTTATGTTGCGAACGACCACTCTGGCACTGCACAACCACATTGGTTGGCAGGTGAGTAATACGCACTGCTGATTCTGTTTTGTTTACGTGCTGCCCACCAGCGCCACTGGCACGGTAAACATCAATGCGTAAGTCGGCAGGGTTGATGTCTATTTCGATGTCATCATCAATTTCAGGAGATACAAAAACGGCGGCAAATGAGGTATGTCGACGATTACCTGAATCAAACGGGGATTTTCGTACCAGGCGGTGAACACCCGTTTCGGTGCGTAGTCGACCAAAAACATATTCGCCAGCAATACTGATGGTCGCACTTTTAATGCCCGCGACTTCACCCGGAGAAACTTCCATCAATTCTGTTTTGAAGCCGTGCGCTTCGCCCCAACGCAGGTACATGCGTAATAACATTTCAGCCCAGTCCTGTGCTTCTGTGCCACCAGAGCCTGACTGAATATCAACAAAGGCATGACAGGCATCCATTTCACCAGAAAACATACGACGAAATTCCAGTTCGATCACATGCTCTTGCAGCGTGTTTAAATCATCCTTAATGCTGTCGATGCTTGCTTCATCATTTTCTTCAAGCGACATTTGGAGCAGTTCCTCTGCGTCATTCAAACTGGTATCAAGCTGTACAATAGTGTGTACGATCTTTTCCAGTGTGGCGCGTTCCTGTCCCAGTTTCTGTGCATTTTCAGGATCATCCCAGATACCGGGCTGCTCTAGCTCACGATTAACTTCGTCCAGTTCTTCAGTTCGACGGTCAAAGTCAAAGATACCCCCTAAGCGCATCGGTACGCTCACGCAGGTCTTTGATCTGATTGGTTATTGGGTTAATTTCTATCATGGCTCACTTGGCTAAATCACAATTTTGCTGCCAGTCTGGCATTATCAGGACTAAAGATGAATAATACAGGAGTGTGCGCTTGGATATCACCTAGTATTGTAAATTTAAC
>CAZMLD010000193.1:0-4699 GCA_964566975.1 uncultured Thiotrichaceae bacterium
AATACTGGAAATACACGCCATTTTAATTTGTGCTTGAGTTATGCTGAGGTCTCTAGTATTCGTTCTGCTACGTTATTTAACAATGTACTCAACAAAGGCCTCGGCACGAATACGGCGTAACCATAGGCGTAGCTCTTCATCAGCTTTTCTTTTCTGAATGGCATTTCGTGCTTCGTTGGTTTTGTTACTTTTTGCTTGGTCATACTGGCGGTGTTCAAGAACTTCAATGAGGTGCCAGCCAAACGGGGTTTTAAACGGCTCAGATAGTTGTCCTGTAGTCAGGCTGTTGGCGACGCTTTCAAATGTAGAGCCAAAGGCAGGGGCAAAGTCACCAGGGGCGACCCAGCCGAGGTCACCACCTTTGATTTTGGAGCTGGGGTCTTCAGAATGTTCGCTGGCAAGTTCGGCAAAACTTCTTCCCGCTTCGATTTCCTGTTTTAGTTTCAGCAGTGCCTGTCTGGTCTGTTCATCACTGCCTTCAATGCCAGGTCGCATTAATATGTGGCGAACTCGCAGCTGGTTGACCATTAGCTGATGGTTGGAGCTGCTGATTAGATACAGCAGGTGAAAACCACTGGCGCTTCTTACTGGTTTAGAGGTTTCCCCGGGTTTTAGCTCTATAACGGCATCGACAAATAGCTGCGGTAATTCATTGGCTTTACGCGGCCCTAGGTCACCGCCTTTTAGCGCATTACGACCAGCAGATTTTTTAATGGCGAGGTCTTCAAACTGATCACCTTGCTGTATTCTGCTGTATATTGACTCGGCTTTTTGCGCGGCGATTTTGATATCTTCTGGTTTGGCGGCTTCGGGAGTGGCAATTAAGATGTGTCGCAAGTGGTAGCTTATTTTTGACGAGTCGACTAATTCATTCTGTTTGATGTGTTGCTGAATTTCCTGGTCAGACACGTTTATTCTACTGACAATAATTCGTTGTTGCAGTTTCTGGATGATGACCTCTTCACGCGTTTGTTCACGAAAACGGAAGAAGTCCAAGCCTTCGTTTTCAATAGTGTCACGGAAAACCTCAAGCGACATGTTATTGGTTTTTGCTAACTGTTCAAGCATGCGGTTTAACGTCAGGTCATCGACCGTAATGCCAAACTGTTTCGCCTTTTGTAGTTGAATGGTGTCGCGAATCATTCTTTCCAACACCTGTTTTTTTAAGGTTTCGGGGTCGATTCGTGATAGCTGGCTAAGTGCCAGTTGCTTTCTAAAATCGTTAACACGGCTTTGTAGCATGAGGTTGGTGATCACGTCAGTATTAACAACGGCAACAATGTGATCCAGTGGTTTTGGCGCCGCGTGAGCATGACTGCTGATTAAAATGCCAAAGAAGAGGTATAGAATATTTTTAGTGTTCATAAAAGTCGGTTTACTGAAAAATGTCTGTGTAGCTATAAATTGACTGTTCTAAGGTGGTTCTGGTGGTGCTGCCAGATAAACTGCCCAGCCCTTTAAAGACAAATTGTACCAGTATTGAGGTGTCATAGTCATCGCCATCATTGTCGATAGTGCTGCTGGTGTTTGTTAATCTGCGTTGCGCCAGCAGCTGAAGGGCCCAGCAGCAGCTGTTATAAGCAATGCCAGCGATGGCGTCGATACTTTTTTTGTCTTTTAACGAGTAGTTCCAGCGTGCAATAACGCTGTATTGATGGTTAATGGCATAGACAAAAGAAACATCGGTTTGTTCAAGGTCGATATCGCCGTTCTTCAGGCGCTTTCGGTAGCCCAAGTTAAACAAATGGCGATCATCTGATCTGTAATGTAAGAAATAGTTTTCTCTGGATAGTTCATTATTTTCCGTGTCCCACTGTAGTTCGATATTGCTTTTCCAGTGTCCCCAGTTGGTTTCAAGATCGGCAATAATATCGGACTGACGACTGGTGTCGATGGTATTGTCTAATGATACCTGTCTGTCTTTAAAATAAAATATTTGCCCGATACTGGCGCGTAAAAATTCATCTCCCGTATTGGGGTTGATGATACGGCTGGTTAAAGAAAGCGTGAGCTGTCTGGTGTCGCCGATGCGGTCACCGCCAATGAAGCGATTATCACGAAATAACTGTGCAACGCTAAACTCTGGGGTACTGGTATCAAACAGGGGGGTGTTGCTCTGGTCGGCAAAGGGAATGTTTAAAAAATATAATCGTGGTTCTAGTGTGTGCTGATATCCATTAGCAAAATAACGTTCAAAAAATAGTCCCGCATCAATGCTGCTGACAGGCAGATTTCGGTTTTTGATGTTTTGTGATGTCGAGGCTTGTGAGGCATTATCTTTGCTGCCAACACTATATTGTGTGTGGCTGAATTTGATTGCCGGCTCGATAAACCAGGCGCTGCCAGAAAGTGGCAGGCGAAAACCGGGGCCTAAGGTCAAACGACTGCCGGCTGTTTTTTTGTCATCTTCATGGCTGAAGTCAACAAACTCTGAGTCCAAAGTGAATAGTAGGGCACTGCTGGCTATGTTCGTTTCACCGTCAATAGTGAGCTGGGGTAGGCGAACATATGGGCGAGCGCTTATCGCGCTTGAGCTGTCAATGGTTTCTATATCCTGCACCAACGCGCGCATGCGCCAGTTAGTTAAATTGTAAGTCAGGCTTGCATTGCGGCTGATGTGGGTCTGGCTAGTGCTGCCAGTGTCATTGGAAAAGTCATTAAAATATTCAGCATCGGACAGGGTTTGAAAATCAACGTCGAACAATAAGTTGGGCAGGAAGCGGGTCTGATGCTGGTAACGTAGGTGATATCGGTTTTCTCCGGTAATGTCGTCATCATGTAGGTAAGTGCCACTTAAATCGCCGTGGCTTAATCGTGTTAAATAACGGTATTGTGCACCCAGTTCCAGGCCGCGTCTCACCATGTTGTGTGGCGTGAGAACAAGGTCATGGTTGGGGGCAATGTTCCAGTACCAGGGCAGTGTGATTTCAATGCCTCTTGACGAGGAGGCGGCGAATTCGGGGAATAATAAACCGGTACGCCGTTTATCGCTGATGGGAAACGCCAGATAGGGCGTATATAAAAAAGGCACACCTTTAAAACGAACAACAACATCATCGGCGCTGCCGTATTCATCAATATGATTCAGCCGGATTTCACTCGCGCTAATAAGCCAGTCAGGATCCGACAGGAGGCAGCTGGTAATGCTGCTATTGTATAAGGTGGAGCGTTGATTTCTGTTTGCCTGTTCACTAGGCTTGGTGTCCTGGAGTTCAATGCGCTGAGCTTTGCCTTTCATGGTGCTATCGGCAATGAGAAATTTAATGTTGTGAAACTGCCCCAGCGTGTTTTGTGGGTGCTTGTCTGCGTCCAAATTGATGTTGCCGCTGGTGGCGTGTAAAGTCATGTTAGCAGAATCAATTTGTACATTGCCGGTAAGCTGCAAGGTGTTTTTCTGTTTATTGAAACTGGCATGATCACTTGCGATACGCAGCAAGTCTCGCTCGATAATAACATTGCCTTTAAGTGTGATTGAGCCGTCTGCGCCGGAGCGCGAGCTATCGGCACTGATTTCTGTGTTTTGAATACTGTCGAGGCGAAAGGCGCGAGGTGGTCTATGCCAGATTGCGCTTGCCTCCTGTTTCAGGCAGGAGGCTATTGAGATGTGAGGCTGCTGTCTGTGCTGTGTTGAGGTGCCCGCTATAATGCTCGTTGAAATAAGAGCAATGAATAGTACCGGCGCATAGTGGATATGCCTTTCACCCATAACCATTTCTTCTAGGAGTCTGTCGGACTTAGTTGATGGTAGCGAGAGAAAGCCATTTTTAGGGTAGTTTTTCGATTATTTGAGGCGAGCAGTGGTGCATGGATGCACCGCTTACAAACCAAAGGACGGAGTAGCACGGCTATTTAACGAAATTAATCGGGAAAATAAACAAAAATGGCTTTTTCGCAGTAGATTCATACTAAGTCCGACAGGCTCCTAGTGTCAGCTTCCTTTATTTATAACATCTCGCATCAGCGGACGTAAAAAGGAACGCCGTTTTTACGTTCTGTGGCATACGCTTTTTATGCCGCTTTTTCGTGGCGGATATCCCAGCCAGGAAAAACTAAAACTGCAGGGTGGCATTGTAGTGCTCTTGCAAGTGTTTTTGCTCTTTCTACGCCTAAGTTAATTTTATCGTGTTCTATAGCTGACAATGTAGATTGAGGGATGCCCGTTATTGAGGCTAGCTCATTTTGACTTAACTCTTGTAATTTACGGATAATTTTAACTGACTCTCCAATAGAAACATCGGTTCTTTTTTGTGCCTCTTTATAGTCTTTCATTTTATTTTCTCCGGTAATCATGGGCTGTCACCTTGATTATTTTTACAAATAATTGTTCGTTTTCTATTTTGTATATAATACGGTATTGAATATTGAGACGGGACGAACGGTAGCCTTTCCACTCACCGCGCAATGTCTCATCATTAAAGCCCTTTATCTGTTTTAATCCCGAAGGACCTGATATTGCTACGATGTCTTTCCATTTTTCATATCGTTTAAGGATGTCTATAGGCAGGGATTTCAGGTCTTTCAATGCGCCTTTATGCTCATATATTTTCCACATACTAAATACAGTGTATATATCATATATGGTATGTCAAGTTTTAAATGCGTAACGAACCGTTTAAGCAACAGGGTTATCATGCCTCAGCTTGTTTGCCTAGGAGCTTGTCCGAGAATGGAAAAACCTACTGCAAAACCGATATTTTTG
>CAZMLD010000194.1:0-4697 GCA_964566975.1 uncultured Thiotrichaceae bacterium
AATGACGGGCGTTATTGCTTAACTTGCTGGCATTGCCCCGTGACTAGTGCATCAAGCTATGCGCTCCCACGTTTGAGCATGAATTTCTCATCCAAACGAGAATAGTTCGCTCAGTTTTTCACCCGGGTTGTCAGCTCGCATAAACGCTTCGCCCACCAAAAATACATTAACTTTATTATCTAACAGCAACTGCACATCATCTTTGCAATGAATACCCGACTCTGTAACCAGTATCTGGTCACGCCCTATCATCTTCAGCATATTTAACGTGGTGTCCAGCGAGGTTTCAAAGGTGCGTAGATTCCGATTATTAATTCCGATTAAACGCGCACCGGTTTTTAAAGCGATCTGCATTTCCTGCTCATCATGCACTTCCATTAAGACATCCATGCTTAACTGACGAGCAAGGTCAAACAGTAACTGCAAGTTTTTTTCATCTAATGCGGCGACGATCAATAATATACAGTCTGCACCCATCACCCTCGCTTCGTACACCTGGTAGGGATCAATGATAAAGTCTTTACGAATAACAGGAAGCGCGCAGGCTGCTCTTGCCTGCTTTAAATAATCGTCATGACCTTGAAAATAATCTTTATCGGTTAAGATGGATAAACAGGCTGCACCGTGACTGGCATAACTTCTGGCTATTTCAGCCGGTACAAAATTTTCCCTTAATAAACCTTTGCTGGGCGATGCTTTTTTTATTTCTGCAATAACCGCTGGCTGCTGATTATTTATTTTATGCTCAATGGACTCAATAAAACCACGCACCGCAGTTGCATTCTGACATTGCTGCTTTAACGTCTGCATTGAAATCTTAGCCGAGCGCTCATTGATTTCTTCTCTTTTTCGATTGAGAATTTTTATTAATATGTCAGGGGCTTTATTACTCATCATTTATTTTTGACTGTTTGCATTGGTTTTAGCGATTAGCTGTGCAAGCTTTGCTGCCACCGCCCCGCTGGCGATGACAGCCTGTGCTTTTTTTACACCGTCTGCTAATGATGCCGATAATCCAGCGGCATAAATAGCAGCGCCGGCATTCAAACACACGATGTCTTTCGCCGGACCTGACTTATTATCAAACACGCCCTGTATCATTTGCAGACTTTGCGTTGAATCTGCAACCCGTATTTGCTCAAGATTGGCACGTGGCAAACCAAAATCTTCTGGCTGAACGGTATAGGTTTTTACTTCATCATCTTTTAATTCGGCAATATAGGTGGCACTGGCAATGCTAATTTCATCCATGCCGTCTTCTGCATGTACCACCAGTACATGCTTGCTACCAAGCCGCTGCAATACCTGCGCTAGCGGTTCGACCAGTTCTTTACTAAACACACCCAGCACCTGGTTCGGCGCAGCCGCTGGATTGGTTAACGGCCCCAGCACATTGAAGATGGTGCGTACCGCCATTTCTCGCCGCGGACCAATAGCGTGTTTCATCGCACTATGATGCAGTGGCGCAAACATAAAACCAACACCAATTTCATTGACACAGTCGGCAACCTGCTCAGGGCTAATTTCAAGATTAACCCCGGCGGTTTCCAGCACGTCGGCACTGCCTGACTTGCTGCTGATTGAACGGTTACCGTGCTTCGCCACTTTTCCGCCAGCAGCAGCTACCACTATGGCACTGGCGGTGGAGATATTAAAACTGCCGGAGGCATCGCCACCTGTACCGCAGGTATCAACCAGGTGCGTTTTATCGACCTCAACTTTACTTGCCAGTTCGCGCATCACTGCCGCTGCCGAGGCAATCTCATCAATGGTTTCACCTTTCATACGCAAACCAATTAAAAAACCACCGACCTGTGCTGGGGTAGCTTCACCCGTCATAATCAGGCGCATAGCAGCAGTCATTTCTTCCATATTTAAATCACGTTTTTCGGTGACCGCTTTAATCGCTTGCTGCATGCTAAAAGGCGTATTCATATTTATATCTCGTATTATTTTGAAATTGACAAGCTGGTGTAAGGTCAGGCTATCGACCGAATAATAGTGACTCAGGTTTGAACCTTAGCCACATGTGTCGTTCTGGTTTATTTTGATTTTAAAAAGTTGTTTAACAAATCGTGTCCATGTTCGGTCAATATAGACTCTGGGTGAAACTGTACGCCTTCAATGTTCATGGTTTTATGGCGCAGCCCCATGATTTCATCCATCTCACCGCTTTCTGTTTGTGTCCAGGCAGTAATTTCCAGGCAATCAGGCAGTGATTTTTTTTCGATCACCAGTGAGTGGTAGCGTGTTGCGACATAAGGATTACGCAAGCCAGAAAAAACAAAGGCATTATTGTGGTGAATCCACGATGTTTTGCCATGCATAATTTCTTTGGCATGAATAATTTTGCCGCCAAATACCTGGCCAATGCTCTGATGCCCGAGACAAACGCCCAGTATAGGTATTTTACCAGCAAAAGTTTTAATTGCTGCCATTGACAGACCCGCTTTATCTGGCGTACAAGGACCTGGAGAAATCATTAATCTTTCTGGCTGCTTGGCCTTGATTTCATCCAGTGTGATTTCATCATTACGATGGACATCGACATCAACACCTAGCTCACCCAAGTATTGCACTAGGTTGTAGGTAAAGGAGTCGTAATTATCAATCATTAATAACATGTGGAGATCTCTAAAAATTTAATTTTCGCGTGAGTTTCAGGCCAGTAAAAAATGTTCGACCTGATTTTTTACTGGCTGGTTTTTACTAGCTACTCTTAGGAGCTTACCCGAGGATGGAAAAACCTACTGCAAAACCGATATTTTCGCTACGATTTACATTCTCGGACAAGCTCCTAGTATATCAACCAGATTCCCGCTATATGGCATCAAGGCCGGCTTCTGCCATGCTCACTGCGCGAAAAATCGCACGCGCTTTATTCATGGTTTCAGCCCATTCATTTTCGGGTACCGAGTCATAAACAATGCCAGCGCCCGCCTGTATCGACAGATGCCCGTCTTTTATAACCGCCGTGCGAATGGCAATGGCGGTATCCATATTGCCATTCCACGACAGGTAACCCACCGCGCCAGAGTATATACCGCGTTTCACGGGTTCAAACTCATCAATAATTTCCATGGCTCGAATTTTCGGCGCACCGCTGACCGTTCCCGCTGGAAAAGTTGCGCGTAACACATCCATCGCGTTCAGGCCGTCTTTGAGTTCACCGGTTACATTTGAAACGATATGCATAACGTGTGAGTAACGCTCTACCTGCATTTTTTCCGTCAGTTTAACGCTCGCCGTTTTACTTACCCGTCCCGCGTCGTTACGCCCTAAGTCGATCAACATTAAATGTTCGGCTAACTCTTTGGGGTCAGCGAGGAGTTCTTTTTCATACTGAATGTCCGCTGCTTCATCTTCTCCACGCGGTCGAGTACCTGCGATAGGGCGCACCGTTACCTGTGCATCTTCCAGACGAACCAGAATCTCAGGTGATGAGCCAACAATGTGGTGATCACCCAAGTCAAGGTAGTACATATAAGGCGAGGGATTAAGACTACGCAGGGCGCGATATAAATCCAGCGGTGGCGCACTAAAAGGAATGGTTAAACGCTGCGATAAAACCACCTGCATGATGTCACCATCAACGATATACTGTTTGGCCTTTTTAACCGCATTAATATAACCTTGTTCAGTAAAACCAGAAACAAAGTCTTCTTCATTAACTGTTTGCCTCTTATGGCTATTTTTAGCCGCCCGACTTTTGTCCAAGTTATTAACTAAATCATCAACAATTTGTTGCAGGCGTGTTTCACCATTTGCTATCGCCTGCGATATATCATCCGCTGTTTCGGTATTGACATGTACCACAATAAATAATTTACCCGATAAATTATCAAAAACGACGACCTCTTCTGAGACCATCAAAAGAATATCCGGGGTTTGCAAGGGGTCGGGTTTAGCTGACCTATTGGTGTGAGCCAAGCGTTTTTCTATATAACCAATGGTTTCGTAACCAAAATAACCCACCAGCCCACCCGTAAAACGCGGCAGTTTTTCATCGTCATAAACCTTGAACTGTGCTTGGTAATCGTTAATCCATTGCAGCGGGTCAGCAACCGTTTGTTTATTGATCAACTGATCATTTTCATATTGGGAAATTTCAAAACCAGAAATCTTTATGACTTTATTGCAAGGCAAGCCAATAATGGAGTAGCGCCCCCACTTCTCACCGCCGTGAACCGACTCAAACAAATAGCTGTATGGCGCATTGGCCAGTTTCAGGTAGGTACTTAGAGGCGTATCCAGGTCAGCAAGCACTTCACGTACTAGCGGGATACGATTGAAACCTTGTTGCTTGATTTTTGAAAATGTTTCAGCAGACATTATTTTTTTCCAGACAAATTGTTAATAAGGCATTACGATAAGAGTAAGCATAACGCTTTACCATCGCCAGTGTTTATTCGCCTTATTTTTTTTGTCTGAAAAATAATCCATAACTGAATATTAGAGTATGTTTAGCCAATATAAAAGTTTTTTGTTAAAACCCTAAGGGCGTAATTTGCATTCTTCACGGAAAAAAGTTTTGTTGTTTTGAAGTTAAAAAGCGACTAATCCGCAAAAGATGCGAAAAAACAAGAGTCTATAATAATAAAAAATTAATACGCTGAGTAGTTACAATCTCTAATCCCTACATAGAAACAGGATGCTTTAAGCGCAATATGTCGATTCATGATTTAATCACTACCACG
>CAZMLD010000195.1:0-4685 GCA_964566975.1 uncultured Thiotrichaceae bacterium
TACCGTGAATAATCCCAGAATGCCACGGTGAAGCATTGCCGAGATAAACTCATTATGCACATGAGACATGTCTGTCGCCAAGGAGGGAGCGACTCTTCCAGCCTCTGCTAACTGCTGTAGAGTATGTTGAAAGTTTCCTTCACCTACACCTGTTACTTGGTTCTCGAATATGGCAATGGCAGCTGCTCGCCATAGCTCCAGCCTCCAGCCCACTGCCCCCCCCATTTCTCCTTTGCTGAAATAATAAAAAAACTCACTGATGGCCAAATCGATTCTCGATTGCACTAGAGGAATAAAATAACTGGCAGATAAGGCGAGCAGAAGGCCGCCGCCTGTTATTAACCGTAATCGTATTTTCCAGTTAAGCGGATTGATCAGCAGTAACACAAACAGGCCAACAGGTAAGGCGAGCCAGGCACCACGAGTTCCGCTCATAATGGATGCGCTGAGACCGAGAAAAAAACTGAGTATCATTAAAGCTTTTATCCCTTTTGATGATAACGACGCAACAGCGAGAGACATTAGTGCGAGGGTAATGCTGATGCCACCAAAGGCGACAATGCCGATGACACCATGCGCTCGTGGAATAGATAAAAAGTATTTCTGATAAATGGCGAAAGCGACACAGCTTAAGGTGCCAAAGAGCAAAGAGAAGACCAGGTAGTTAAGCTTGAGTTTGGTTTTTCGTAGATAGAAAAAAATCGGTAGTAATGCTAAAAAACGTAATGGGTTATCTAGCGCAGAAACCTTAGAATCAAAAGCCCATATGTTGAGGCTATAGACCAGTAAAAACAGGCCAATGGCATAGAGAAAGTAACGTTCATCTGAGCGCAGTGAAATAGCGACCTCATTTTTTATCAGCCCAACAATACTGATAATCAGCAGTAGCGCCAGGATACCAGCGCCACCATTGGGAACGGCGACCAGCGCTGCTGGGAACAATAGTATCAGTAGCCCTGCGGTACTGCCGATTAGCCTATTCTGCTGGTTTTGATGGGTTTCTATTGAGTTCATGCTTAATGGTGGTGTAAGGCGTTTTGTGTTCACAGAGAGTGTCAGGCTAATCCTTTACGTGATAAATAGGGGGGGATTAATTCTGCACTGTATTTACGGTTTTATTTCTTTAATTTTTGAGCGGCTAAGTCGGATGAAGCCACGTATAACCGACCAGAGCGAGCCTTTGTTATAGCGCCCTTTTGACCGGTGACGAATTCTATAAATAGCTGGAATATCGATGGCTACTCCCTGTGTTCTGAGTAACCATCGGTAAGTTCGGTCTTCATAAGTTTTTCGCCAGTGTCCCTCGGGCGTTTGATAAACCGTTATATCATTGCAGTAGCCGCATGCTCTTGCCACGTCACCATGTGTTATCTGGTATGCGCCAACCGCGCGGGTGATTTCATTTGGTTGAAATATTGTGGGGTCGATGTCGAGCAGTCTTGCTTTGTTATTATCGTTGAGTATGGGGTTTTCATCTTTTAATAATGAGGTGACAAACTCAGACTTGGGAAACAGTAGCACTTCCCGTTGTTTTTGTAATGTGGTAGCCAGCGAATCCAGGCAGCCTTGGTGAAAAATAAGGTCGCAATCAATATACCAGACCCAGTTTGCCTGGGTCTTAAGTGCCGCTTTGTTACGGCCTATGGCTCTTCGCAACAGCTGATCTGTTGGCAGCGACTGCCAGTTCCAGGTTACACTGGGCACGTCTATTTTTTTAAAAAATGCCAGCATGTCCACTGTGGCGGTATCATCGGGTGAGTAAAAAACAGTGACGGTGACATCAATGTTTGATGGCGGGTAATTGACATATGAGCTGAGATTATAAGCCATTAAATGCGAGTAATGCCAGCAATGGCTAACGATTTCAAGTGAGAGTCGCCCTGTGTGTGTGCTGAGCTCTTTACCTGATGGAACATGACGAAGGAACCAGCGAGGAGAGATAAAGCGACTGGCAAAACGAAAGAAAAAATTCCACAGCATGTTATTAATGTTTGCCATTAGAGACTGTTTTTTCTGCATAGCGGTTTTGTTATCCAGCGTTTTTTACTTTAGAAAAAGACACATTAATTTGTTTTTCAGGCATTACTCAGCGCCGAGAATATGGTGGATTATTTTGTCCGATGCGGTACCATCACCATAAGGGTTGTGCGCCTGAGACATGATTTTGTATTGCTCGGCATTATCCAGCAATAAAGAAACTTCTGTGCAAATAGTTTTTGGGTCGGTGCCAACCATTTTCACCGTTCCGGCATCAACCGCTTCTGGCCTTTCTGTGGTTTCTCTCATCACCAGTACCGGTTTGCCAAGTGACGGTGCCTCCTCCTGAATGCCCCCCGAATCGGTTAAAAGCAGATAAGATTTTTCCATTAAGTACACAAAGTGAAGGTAGTCAACGGGGGGAAGCAACACCACATTTTTTATATCGCCCAGTATCTGATGCACGGGTTGCTGAACATTTGGGTTTAAATGTACTGGGTAAACCACTTGGACGTTTTTGTTTTCAGCGATCAGTGCAATGGCGGCGCAGATGTCCAGAAAACCCTGACCAAAATTTTCGCGTCGATGGGCAGTGACTAGGATTAGTTTCTTTTCAGCATTAAGAAATGGAAACGGCTTATTCGGCTGTAGCTTTATGCTCTTATTGGTGTGCAGTTTTTCTGTCACCATCAGAATCGAATCTATAATGGTATTGCCAGTGACATAAATCTGTTCACTATTAATGTTTTCATTCATCAGATTTTTTTTTGCTGCGAACGTTGGCGCAAAATGCATGTCGGCAAGTACCGAAACGGTTCGCCGATTCATCTCTTCTGGCCATGGCGAATAGATGTTCCCAGTGCGTAAGCCTGCTTCCACGTGAGCGACGGGTATTTTCTGATAAAAAGCGGCCATAGCGGCGGCCATAGCGGTGGTGGTATCACCATGAACCAGTACTCGATCGGGCTTGAGCTGCTGTAATACGGGGTTTAGTTTGCTTAATACTTCGGCAGTAATGTCGCCTAAATTTTGTGCTGAGCGCATAATATCCAGATCAAAATCGGGCGTAATATTAAACAGCTCCAGCACTTGATCCAGCATTTCACGATGCTGCGCGGTAACACAGACGTAAGCGTCAATCTCTGGGTGCGCTTGCAGTTTTTTCACTAACGGAGCCATTTTTATGGCTTCTGGTCGAGTGCCGAAGATGGAAAGGATTTTATGTTTCACCAGTCTCTACCAGACGCAGACTTTTTTCAGTCGTCTTTTGCTTCCTTTAAGGTATTTACGCGTTTCCCCCAGATCCATGACCGCGTCAAATACAGAGCCCAAGTCAATAAAGGTATTGTTTTGATGCCGAGATGATAACTCATAGATAAGCATATTGCTTAATACACCGGCGCAAAAAATAAACACTTCATCTTCAATATTATGCTCAGTAATGTATTGCGATATCTCCTCAAGTGCACGGTCGTAATCATTGACCCAGGCATTACCACCAACACGAAAATCTTTGGTTATGGTTACAGGTAATTGACTCAGGCTGGCCTTTTCGTGGCAAATTATATTGACCACGCGCTGGTTAAGCTCAGCGACAGTTGTTTCAAGAAATATCGGGTAATTGGCATTAACAAAAATATTGGCCCAGGTCAGATTGGTATCGTCTTGTTGTGACTGCTGCCTTAGCTGGTCACATTGTTTGTCGCCAACACAACATCGGCATGCCAGACCCACAAAATACTGTGGCTGCGTAAAAGTAAGTGAGTGGGTTAATATTTGGCGAAATTTTTCATCGGTCGTATTGCCTGGTAAATATTTATGCTCGCCATTACATTTTTGAGACAGGTCGATGCTTTTACCATTGATAACGAGCATTTCGCCATCGCCAAACCTGACCAGGGAAAAATTTTCTTTTCGCTTTATCTTCTTGTTGAATAGCCTTAAATCACCAGAAAATGTTTTTTCTGTTTCTGCCAGTAACTGCTGGGTGATCTCCCAGCCATCACGCCGATAAGCATTAACAATTTCAGAACGGATGTTTTTATGCCCTTTGGTTTTAAATGTGGCGACACTTTTTTTACCCACTATTTTGCCAAAGTCAGGGCGGCAGCTCCATACCGATGGGTCATCGTCAGGGTGTGGTGGTACAAAGGTTTTTATTCCGCCATATTTTAACGCCATATAACTGAGGTGGATGTCTTCGCCATTGTCCCAAGAAAATGGTTCTTCGCGCCACATGTATTGCAGGTGTTTTTTACGCATAAACCAAGCATGACCGACCAAGTCAACCGTCGATACCTGCTTTAGTTGCCTGCCATTCCATCCGGCCTTGTTTTTGCTGGAGTAACCGCCTTCAAGTGGCAGGACGACACCTGATCCGCCTAAAATGCCGTCATAGCCATTGTTAATGGTATGCAAACAACTTTCAAACCACCGAGGCTGCGGCAATATGTCATCGTCAAGAAACGCAACGTAACCTGTTCGGGCAAGATTACCCAAGGCAAAACGTCCCCAAAACAGCCAGTTACTATTGGAGACGATTACTCGGTCCACTAACGAAGAGACATCAATTTGTTGGTCAGGGCTAGCATTAAACCACACCCATATTTCAGCAGGCGGTACGCTCTGGTTACGCAGGCTGGCAATCTGGTCTTCCAGATATTCGACTCGTCTATAAGCAGTCAGAATGACAGTGATGCCTGACTCGT
>CAZMLD010000196.1:0-4670 GCA_964566975.1 uncultured Thiotrichaceae bacterium
GAGCTTCGTTCAGCCCTACCGCTTATCTAACCAGCGAAGTAATAAACTGTATTTCGTTTTCACTTAATGCCGCTCTGGTCACCACGCCTTCTGCATCTACCGAGCTTCGATAATCAACCAGCACAGCAACGGATATACGTTGTAGTTGCGCTGGTGACTCTCGGGTATGGCTAATAATTCGATCAATTTCAAAATTACGCACCGCACGAGTAGAATTATTACCCGTGGCCGCCTGGTTTCCAGCCACGTCATCGTTAGTGCGACCAGCAGCAGGCGGTTGATTAGTTAACGCTCCTGGAATGCCCATTGCGGCTAGATGATTAGCGGTTTGTTCAAATAATTGTTCACTACGTATCGCTCTGGTATCGGGAATAAAACTTTCTCTGGTTTGCTCCTGTTTGGTGAAATCAACTTCGGCAACCACCTGCGCTCGCACACCTTCTCTACCAACAATAGGGCTGATAATATCCAATATTCGTCTGACAAAATTTTCTTCAAGTTTATTGGTGTAATCAAACTGGCTACTGCTTAATCCCATATTCGACTGACTGTTATTACTGCTAAGCAAGCGACCTTTATCATCCACTACCGTCACATGGGTGGCATTCATCCCTGGTACACTTGAAGCCACAATATGGACAATACTGGCGGTTTTTTCGTCGTCAATGACCCAGCCTGGAAAAATTTTCAGTACCACAGAGGCAGAGGGCTGACTGCTTTTGCGTGCAAATGCCGACCGTTTGGGAATAGCCAGATGAACCCGGGCACTTTCAATCATATTCAGTCGGGCGATGGTTTGTGACAGCTCACCTTCAAGTGCACGTTTATATCGCGCCTTTAATAAAAAGCTGTTACTACCCAGCCCTTCATCACGATCTAAAAGTTCAAAACCCACTTCATTACTAACTGAAACACCGCTGCCAGCCAGTTGCATTCTTGCGGATTGTAATAAATCAGCGGGAACTAAAATGCCATTACTGCCCGAGTCCAGTTTATATTGAATGCCTAGGCTATCGAGTGATTGCGTAATCTGCGACAGGTCTTTAGCAGAAAGATTACCATGCAACATACTGTAATTAGGCGTTTGTGACCACAGCGCAACCGTTACACCTAATGCCACACTCAGTGCCAAGCCAACCATTAAACCAAGCTGTCGCAAGCCGGGTAAAGCATTAAAACCCTGCGCTTGTCCTGTTACATTTTCTGTTGAGAGCAGTGCCATTTATCGACCTTTTAATATCATTAACGTGTTAACGAAGAAAACATTATTGATGAATGCTAAACCGGCATTCTCATAACTTCTCTATATGCTGAAAGCAGGTTATTTCTAACTTGCCTCATAGCCTCAAACGAGACACTTGATTTACGCATGGCAATCATAACTTCACTTAAATTCGTATTTGGATCACCCTGGGTGAAAGATGTACGCATCGCCGATGAGGTTTTTTGTGTTTCATTCACGCGGTTAATCGAGTCCTTTAGCAGTTGAGAAAAATCAAGCTTGCCTGCTTCCGTCCCCGACTGCACTGGCATTTGTGATGGCATTTTATTGCCTGCTATTTCAGCCATACTGCGCATTTGATTAAGTAGTTGATTCACTTGTAAATCACTCATATTTGTTACCTGCTTACTTAGCTAAAATATTTTATGTTTCATCAACACTAATTAATGACTCAATGAAACTGACGAAAAATGGTCTATGTCACTATTGTTATCGGCACCCTAGCCAATAACTTTCCTGTTATTTTTACGCTGGCAGCGCTACTCCAGCATCCCGCATTCTGGCGAGCTTATAACGCAAAGTTCGTGGGCTAATACCGAGCTCTTTAGCTACTTCTTTGCGACTATTTTTGGCATGTAATGCAGAAATAATAAGATCTTGTTCACGCGCTTTGAGGTCAACATTCAGGCCAGAATCCGTAGCCGACAAAACCGCTGCTATGGGTTCAATCGGCTGCTTGCTTACACTTTTATTATTGTGCGATAATTTTTCAAATTGGATATCCTGGTCTTCAATGATGTTTCCGTTGCGTAAGATCAATGCACGTTGCACCACATTATCAAGTTCTCGAATGTTTCCTGGCCAATGGTGCGCGGTTAATAAATGCTGCGCCGACAATGAAAAGTTGAGTACCTCATCGTACGGTGAACGGGCATTTAACATCTTGTTCGCCAAAGGTAAAATATCACCTGTGCGTTCACGTAAAGGTAGAATATTAATCGGGAAAACATTTAGCCGATAAAATAAGTCTTCTCGAAATTCACCGTTAGCAACAACCTGATGAAGATCGCGATTAGTGGTTGCTAAAACCCTGACATCTAACGCAATCACTTTGCTGCCCCCCAGACGCTCAACCTCTCGTTCCTGTAGCACACGTAATAATTTGACCTGTAACGCTAAATCCATTTCTGTTATTTCATCCAGCAATATCGTGCCACCCTGCGCCTGCTCAAACTTTCCAGCTTTTGATTTATACGCGCCTGTATATGCGCCTTTTTCATAACCAAACAGAACGGCTTCCAGCATATTCTCAGGAATAGCGGCACAGTTAATCGCAACGAAAGGGCCATTTGCACGCGATGAATTCTGATGAATAAAACGCGATATAACTTCTTTACCGACGCCAGATTCTCCAGTAATCATTACCGTGACTTCAGTTGCCGCTACTTTTTTTGCCACTTGAGATAGTTTTACACTTTTTTCATCAACCGCAATTAAACCACTATTCATTTCATTGGCGGGTCTAATAAAGCGTGCCACCATATCAATCAGCGCCTGATACTCAAACGGTTTAACCAGGTAGTCCACTGCGCCATCATGCATCGCCGCTACCGCACTTTCAACGGTGCCATAGGCTGTCATTAACACCACGGGTAACTCTCGGTGCTGTTTTTTACAGGCCTTTAATAAGGCATAACCATCAATAGGTTGCATATTTACATCGCTGAGTAATAAAACAATGTCTTTATCGTGCTGTAAAATTTTTAACGCATGCTCGCCATTTTCAGCAACAACAACCTGAAAGTTTTCCATACTGAGTGTTTTGCTTAAAACATCGCGCAATGATGGGTCATCATCAACCACTAATATCTTTCCGAGATTGACCGCTTCATGTTGAGCCTGATTCATAGCGCGACCTCTTGCTCATTGCTATTCTTAAACTGGACATTAATAATATTTTTATCCGATAAAAAGTTATTGACCCTGTTTATTTTTCTTTGACCTGCGGTTCCACGCGCGACCAATACAGGCAGCTGACTGATATTACTCGGCAACGTGTCGGTCACTTCTAAGCAAGGCAAGGTGATGGTGAAATGACTACCCACACCCACTTCTGAGACAATATCTATTTCTCCGCCATAACGGTTAACCGTTGCATTCACCATGGCAAGACCGAGACCCGTACCCGATGATTTGGTGGTAAAAAAGGGTTCCAGCGCTTTGTCTTTAATCGCACGACTCATGCCACAGCCATTATCTTTGATATTAATTTCAAACTGATTATCTGCATTCAGCAATGCCTTCACCTCGACCATTACCGCTGTGGCATCATCTCGGTCAGCGTTTGCTATCGCAACACTGGCTTCAAGTGCATTATCAATAATATTTTGTAAGGCACTTTGCAACACATCGTGATTTGCTTTAATTTTGACGTTTTGTAAATTACTGTCTAAATCAAATACAATGCGTTCTGCAACATCGCTGTTCTCGGCCAGGCTCTTTAATTGATGCATGGCTTCACTGGCATTGATATATTCCGACTCCAACACATCACCACGAGCAAAGACCAGCATGTCATTCACCATCGACTCAAGATGACGTAATCTTTCTTTGGTTTTATCAGCAAAGCGAATACGATCTTGTTCCGTATTTATCGGATGATTGATTGCTGATATATACAACAATGCAGAAGAAAGTGGCGTGCGAATTTGATGGGCAAGGCTAGCAATCATTTCGCCCAGTGAGCTTAACCGTTGCTGACGATTAAGCTTCATCTGCAAGTTATGGTTTTCGGTAATGTCTGAAATTAATATAATCTTGCCCGCGTTGCTTGCCGCATCATTTGGCTTTAGCGGGCAGACTGATAAATTTATCCAACGCCCATCCTGTAGTCTTAACTCATCGTCATCAGTAAGGATGGATTTTTGCGCTACGTTTTTCCATTTTTGACCAATGAGCGTTGTGCTGTCTGCTTTCGACGCTAGCATTAAACAAGCAACCGGATTTGTCTGTGTTATGATGTTCTCGTCATCTAGCACAACAATGCCTGCTGGCAGTGCATCAAGCAGGCCTTCAAGACGAGTAGCCAATGCTTTATTTTCTGCCAGTTGAATTAAACGCTCATTACTTTCTTCTACCAGCTCGTCGGTTAGTCGCGCAACCTGAGACTCCAGATCACTATACGAACCCGCCAGTTTCTCAGAAAACTGATTAAATAACTCAAATGCGTTTTCCAACTGTTTTTCTGGTGAGATGATTTCACTGCTCATGGTGACATACCCTGGTTTATTCAGTTTTATATACCAGGAACATATAGCAAGTACCATGCCTAAAAAATAATATTGAATTATTTCAATCGTTTAATCATGTAAAAAATGATAGCGACAAACTTTCGTCGCGTTATTTTGCAAGCTTGACGAGTTTATGGCGGGCATTTATAGTATTTTCA
>CAZMLD010000197.1:0-4668 GCA_964566975.1 uncultured Thiotrichaceae bacterium
TAATAAAAGTGGCGTTAGATATCGTATTTATAGAAGACTTACGTATTGATACCATCATTGGTATTTATGACTGGGAACGTGAGGTTAGGCAAACTATTGCGCTTGATATCGAGATGGCGGCAGACAATACCAAACCTGCCGCGTCCGAAGATATTGCCGATGCCCTGAACTACAAAGCAGTCGCCAAGCGTTTAATTGCTTTTACTGAAAAAAGTCAGTTCCAGCTGGTGGAAACACTGTCCGAACGTCTGGTAGAGATCATCATGCATGAATTTAACGTGCCCTGGTGCCGTCTGAAACTGAGAAAGCTGGGCGCAGTGACTGGCTCACGATCAGTGGGTGTCATCATTGAGCGCGGTTCGCGTTAACCTGAGTTGGCGCAAATGGCGACTATTTATATCAGTCTGGGCAGTAATATCCAGCGCGAAAAAAATACCCGTGCAGGTGTGCAGGCGTTGCAACAGGCTTTTGGTCAGTTGACCCTGTCAACGGTGTATGAGAGTGAAGCGGTTGGTTTTGAAGGCAATGCCTTTTATAATATGGTCATTGCCTGTGACGTTAGTACATCCGTTTATCACACTAACCAGATACTGCGCGATATTGAAGATGCTCACGGTCGTGAGCGCAACGGCCCGAAATTTTCATCGCGAACGCTGGATCTGGATCTGTTACTGTATGATGACCTACAGATCAGTGACCAAGGGCTGACCCTGCCTCGGGGTGAAATTTTAAACAATGCCTTTGTTCTGTGGCCGTTAGCAGAAATTGCGCCTCAACGAAAACACCCAGGAACGCAGGCCCGTTATGCTGAGTTATGGGCAGCTTTTGATAAGACTAAAGAGTGTCTGCACCCTGTCGAGTTTTCTTTTAAAGGTTTTTTATGATTATTGATTCCATTCCCTGCGATCTGTATGTTGATATATCCGATTGCGACTGCATGTTACCGAATTCCAGGTTGAGTGATGCACTGGCAGCGTTGTTACCAGAGCAAACACTTATGGCGACATCTAAAAAACAGGCGTTACTCACCGATATTCCCGCGTTTTGTCAGCAGCGATCTTTGTTACTCGTTGACCACGGCGAGGCAGATGATATGCTGTATTTTTTAATACAGTTACCAAAATAACAGAAAAATATCGCTGGATGCAAAAAGCAGGGAGGCTGGTGCTATTAATCGCAGCTAGCCGCTGCGGTATCACCGCAGTACGGGTGTTTTTTCCTGTATTTTTTCGCCAATAAATTCAATCATCCGTTTCACCTTCTGTGGCATAAAACGACGTTCAGGATAAACCGCATGAATGTTATAAGTGGTGGGTCGATAATCGGCCAGTATCACTTTTAACGAACCCGTTTTAATGTGTCTTTCTGCTTGCCACTGGCAGACAATGGCAATGCCGAGGCCTGTAATGGCAGCATCGCAGATGGCATCAGGGCTGCTCGCTTTAAAACGTCCGGTGACCCGAATCGATTCTTCCCCTTCCTGTGTGCTATTGAAATACCAGAGGTCAGGGGATTTTTGTAATGAATATAATAGACAGTTATGTTTAAGCAGATCTGCTGGCTTTTTGGGGCGGCCGTGTTTTACCAGGTAGTCAATGCTGGCAACCACAACGCGTGGGCTACTGCCAATCTTTTTTGCAATCAGGGTGGAGTCGGCCAGTGGGCCGATACGAATGGCAACATCAATACCCTGTTTGACCAGATCGACATAATTATCATCAAGTAGCAGGTCGATGTCGATTTCAGGGTAGAGGTCAAAAAACTCCCTGAGATGGGGCAGGATGATAATACGACCAAAAGCCGCGCTGGTGGAAATGCGCAAAGTGCCTGTGGGCTTTATTTTCCCTTTGCCGACACTGGCTTCGGCCTCCTGAAAGTCGTTGAGTATGCGGGTGCAATGGTGGTAATACTCCTCGCCAGCTTCGGTGAGTTTTAGTGAGCGAGTGCTGCGGTTCAGCAATTTGGTGTCTAAGCGCTGCTCCAGCGCAGCAATATGTTTGCTCACAGTAGACTGCGACATATTGGTTTCACGCGCAACAGCAGAAAAACTTTTCGCCTCCACAACACGCCGGAACACGGCCATACTGTGCATTACGTCCATATTGTCTCCGTCAGGTTTGTCGCTTGGTTTTTTTAAGAAGCAGGAGAATCATCTACTCTTTTAAACAGATTTTTAAATGGAATGAATAATGTTTCAGACTTCATATTGTTAATCATAACCGAGCGGTTGGTCATTGTCGTTGCCCAATGGTGTTAATATTTCCAGCAGATGGAAAACGCACCCGTAAACCAGTAAAAACACAGCCATGAAAAATCTTATCCTTATTCTGCTTTTTGTTTTTGTCATGCCGCTGCCGTCATTTGCTGTTGCCGATGATATGAGCGATATGGAGAAGATGTCTGATCAGCTTAAATTAGTTTACAAAAAACTTAATCGAGGCAAATTTGATGGTGATGATCTTGCCGATTGGACAAAACTGACCATCAAAATGAGCAGTGCCGCATCGTTATGCATTGCTAATAATGAGGCGGCGTTAATTGACATGAAAACAACCATGGAGGGACTGGGGGAGAAGGTTAAAGGTGAAGATATTGAGGTGACGAAAAGGCGAAATGACAACCTGAAGCAAAAAGCAAATCTGGACAAGGCGTTCGCAAAATGTAATTTATTTATGGTCAGCAGTGGCGAGGTTGCCAGCCAGGTTGATGAGGCTGAAAAATTTTACTTTAAGGAAAGGTATCTGGCAAAAAGTCCAGATATGATCGAGCTGGTCTTCGCTTATTTTGAGAACCCAGTGGCGATGTTTGAAGCCTCCGGCGAGTTTATTTTATTACGTTCCGGTGTTCGTGAGATTGCGTTGGCAGGCCTTGCTGTCAGTGGCGCTGCGGTTTTTATTGCCATGTTTTTTGGCCTCTGGTTGCGTAAAAAATTATTGCTGCTGGAGAGTAATCGGCAGTGGCAGGTGGACTTTTCTGAGAACTTATTAAGAGCAATGCTCACCACTCTGGCTCGCTCGGCGCCGTATTTACTGGTTTCTGCGGTGGCGGCGATTAGTGCCGTTATGCTCACTAGGGAAGTGGCTGAAATACCTTTTATCGCCGAGCTTTTTATCGGTTTGTTTGTGTTTTTTATTATCACCTTTTTACTTCGCCTGCTGTTTTCACCGCTGCCTCCAGCAACGCAATTTCTATTCATTTCATCGCGTATTGCAGAAGCGCTGGCAAAACGCCTGAAAGTGTTAGCGGTGCTGGGTCTGGTTGGTTACATGGCGTTTTATACCGCGTTTTCTCAAAGTATCGAAGAGTCACATTTGTTGCTGTTACGTAATATTTTCTCCCTGTTTTTTGTGGTTAATGTGGTCTGGACCTTGCAGGTTATTATCAAATCACCGCGACTACCAAAGCTGCGTTATATTTCGATGCTGGTTATCGTGGCTATCATAGCCACGCTGATCGCAGAGTGGATGGGATACCGTAACCTCGCTTACGGCAGTCGGCGCATCATCATGTTGTCGTTTATTGTTTTTGTTCTTTTTGTTGGTATTTCCATTCTGTTCAGAGACCTGTTTAATGCCATTGATGAAGGCAAATATGCATGGTGTCGGCAAATACACAAAACCCTGGGGGTAGAGAAAAACGCAAAAGTTCCCGGCTTAATCTGGATTCGGCTGCTGGTGACACTGGTTATCTGGGGCTCCTTTGCGGTGCTATTTATCAATGCCTGGGATCAAAGTGGTGGCATCATTACGCAACTAAGAAGTTATCTGACTCATGGCTTTGAGGTGGGTGAATTTCGCATTGTACCAGGGCGTATTTTATCGGCACTCTTGCTCTTTGGTGTGATTATTATTTTGTCCAGCTGGGTACGTTCGCAGCTAGAAAATAACTGGTTGAAAATGACCACGATGGGGCAGGGCGCACGTGACGCGATGATAACGATTGTTCGTTACATTATGTTCATTATTGCCCTGTTAGTTGGCTTGTCTGCCGCCGGCTTTAATTTTGGCAATATCGCTATTATTGCCGGTGCGCTGTCAGTTGGTATTGGTTTTGGTTTACAAAACATCGTCAATAACTTTGTCTCTGGTTTGATTTTATTATTTGAACGGCCAATACGAAAGGGCGACTGGATTGTGGTGGGTGATACCGAAGGCGTGGTGAAAGACATACAAATTCGTTCAACACGTATTCAAACCTTTGACCGCTCTGATGTGATCGTGCCTAACTCCGAACTGATCTCAAATCAGGTGACCAACTGGGTACTGTCCAGTAAAAATGGTCGCGCTATTATTCCAGTGGGTGTGGCGTACGGGTCGGATACAGAAAAGGTGCGTGATCTGTTAATGGTGATAGCGCAGGAAAATGTTAATGTCGTTAAAACAGGGCAGGTACCTCAGCCAATTGTGTTGTTCCGAGCGTTTGGTGATAGCGCATTAAATTTTGAGCTTCGTGTTTTTCTGCATGATGTGGACAGTCGTTTAAGCATTATCAGCGAAATTAATTTTGCTATTGATAAGGCATTTAGAAAGCATAAAATTGAAATACCCTTTCCTCAGCGTGACTTGCACGTGAAAAGTTTACCTGAAGGTTTTGTTCGCAATGATTGATAAAGATATGCAAGTATTGCAGCGGGTGAATGGCTAAACAGGGCAGTGGTGCAATTCGTCA
>CAZMLD010000198.1:0-4649 GCA_964566975.1 uncultured Thiotrichaceae bacterium
TTCTTGATCTTATCGAGCATGAAAGCGTGGGGCTGATTGCTAGCGAAAAATAATATTGGTCATTAGACGAAGGTTAAGACAAAAAAGATAATGAACGCGTTGTCGTTATATTATACAATCACAGAATTCCTTGATAAAGGCGGTGTGGTGCTGTACGCCATTTTTATTATGGCTTTCATGCTCTGGTTTTTAGTCGTCGAACGTTGGTTGTACTTTGTTTTTGCTGCCAAAAAAGAACGTAAAAAGTTGACGGTTATCTGGCTTGAACACTCACAGCATGAAGATGCGCTTCGTATTCGTGAATCTTTACTTTTTGCTTTTCGCCATAAACTGCTTTCTACCCTGCCTTTTATTCGCACTCTGGTACGGGTGACACCGTTAATGGGCTTGTTTGGTACGGTTTATGGCATGATTGAAATATTTGATGTGATTGCGGTGCAGGGTACAGGTGATGCCCGTGCCATGGCTGATGGTATTTCTCTGGCAACATTACCGACGATGACGGGCATGGCGGTAGGCATTATCGGCTTATTTCTGTTACGCCATATTGAGTCGTCTGCAAAACGCAAAATAAACCACTTTAGTGAAGGATTGATCGCGTCATGAAACGTTTGCCAAAAACCGAAGAAAGTAACGAACTGGATCTCACGCCGATGCTCGACGTGGTGTTTATTTTGTTAATCTTCTTCATTGTCACCACGTCTTTTGTTAAAGAAACGGGGATAGATATCAATCGTCCATCTGCTAGTACCGCTGAAAAAAAACCACAGGGAAATATTCTTATCGCGATTAATGCCAATGGTGATATCTGGATTGATAATCGTGAAATTGATATCCGTGCGGTGCGAGCCAATATTCAGCAGATGAAAGCCAGGCATCCACAAAGCTCCGTTATTATCCAGTCTGACCGGGAGGCACGTACCGGTCAGCTGGTGAGAGTGATGGATCAGGTACGCCTTGCAGGTGTGCAGAATATTTCTATTGCCGCTTCCATTGATTCGCAGTAATGGATGCGCCTGCTAACGACCTTTTCGCCCGATTTCTGTGTGGGATGAATTTTTACGAGCCTCGTGTATCAATAATACACAGTGGTTCTCAAAATTTATTCGCCTTGAGTTCAGGCGAAAAGGTAAACGAATAGAGGTATTTCAATGCTTCGCATCGTTTCCAGTCTTGCTGCCGCCAGTGTCTTTTCGATACTATTTTTGTTTGCCTTAAAAGCGAGTATTGATGTATCTAAATCGGTCAATGTAAATGCTGACAATATAAAAGTGATTAACTTCGTTCGATTGCAGCGAGAAGAATTGCTGACTAAAAAAGAGCGTGTTAAACCAAAAAAGCCTGAACCTAAAAAACAGCCGATAAAACCGAGGATCAATATTCCCAAACCCACACCACCTGAACAGATGGAGCGTAAAATGATGCAGCGGCTGAGTATTGACCTGCCGCTTAATCTTGCGGCGAGCAGTGCTTTAGGTGATGCGCTGGTTGCGGTTGCTGGTGGCCGTGAGATTAATGCAAACGTGATACCGTTGGCGCGGATCAACCCGATATACCCGAAGCGAGCCAAAATGATGAAACTGGAAGGTTTCGTCAAATTGGAGTTTACCATTACTCGTACGGGTAGTGTGAAGGACATTGAAGTGGTGGAGTCAGAACCAGCAAAGGTTTTTGATCGTTCTGCTAAACGCGCTTTGAGTAAGTGGCAGTTTAAACCAAAGCTCGAAAACAACCGGGCTGTTGAACAACGAGCGTCGGTGAAAATAAATTTCCAGCTGGAAGACAATTGAGCATGTCGAACCACAGAGTAAAAAGCAACCTAGTCAAAACGCTGATATTCTGTATCGCACTGCTGTCGTCAGGCATTGTTTTTGCCAACACGGTAACAGCAGCGCTTTCTATGGTGACCTTTAAACGCCTCGCACAGGTGGAGGCGTTGTTGCAGAAAGAGGATTTCCCCAAAGCGCAACTGCAATTAGATCGTTTATTTCGTGGTTTATCTAGATTATCTCCGTCAGATCAGGCGTATACGCAGCATATGCAGGCACTGCTCCACCTCTATCAACAACAGTATTCATTAGCGCGTAAACATTTTTTTCTTAGTTATGAGCAGCAGGGTTTAGATAATACAACTCGTTTGCAAGTGGTGCAAATGCTGGCGCACCTTGCTCTACATGAAGAAGATTTTCAGCAAACAATAAAATTTAGTAAAGAATATCTGGCAATGGCAGAGAAGCCGTCGAAAACGGCGTATTTAATCCTTGCCTCTGCCTACTACCAACTGGGTTATTATGCCCAAGCTATCGCCCCATTAAAACAGGTTATCAACTTGTTTGAGCCAGATAGATCTGCCTATTCCACGTTGTTCGCGGTTTATTATCAGCTAAAAAAGTTGACGGAAGCGACTGAGATAATCGAACAGATGATTCGCTTATGGCCAGATAGTGCTGAGTACTGGTTACAGTTAGCGTCACTTTATATGGAGCAAGATTTATATGTGAAGTCGCTAGAAATTATGCAGCTTAGTTTTACGCAGGGTTTTTTGATTCGACAGAATGAGTTTATGCAATATATCTACGCATTGTATGACAGAAACCTACCTAATAAAGCAGCGGCCATATTGTTTTCGGCGATGGAAAAAGGCGTTATTAAATCGACTCAGAAAAATTACGCTTTGTTAGCATCACTGTATATTGACGCAAAAGAAGAAAAAAAGGCACTGGCTAGTTACAAAAAAGCGGCAGAGTTATCAACCGATGGCAAAGATAACTTATTTATCGCGCAAATTTATTATGACCAGGAAAACTACCAGCGAAGCATTAAACATGCCAGAGTAGCGCTGAAAAAAGGCACCAATAAACCGGGTAATGTCCACATGCTGATTGCTGCCTCTTATCACGAACTTGATAATATACCAAGTACCAGAAAACACCTGAATAAAGCGGTTAATTATAAAGAGTCAAAGAAAACCGCAAATCAGTGGCTGCTCGCTATTGGTGATGGTTAATTACGTGAATAGCTGCCTTTTATCCTGTTGGAAAAAATAAAGCGATTCTAAGTCACCTTGCTAAGGGTATCATTAGCAGTAGTAAACTGGAGTAGATTATGATTAAAGTTATTCAACTGGCACTCATTTTTTTAGTGTTTAATTCTGCGGCTGTAATGGCTGGCACTGTTATTGAGGTGAAGGATGAAGAGGGAATATCAGCCATTTTGACTGATGGCAAACAGGTACGTCTGAATACAGACGGTCTGGATTATGTCATTATTGACACCCTCAACAACACAATGAAGTCGGTTGTAACAGAAGAGCAGATGGTTATTTTATTTGATATGGCTAATCTGCCAAAAACGGGGAAGGCACAAAAAGTTCACCTGTCGATTAAAAACTTGGGCGCAGGCCCTGCCATTGCGGGTTATAAAACTCAAAAATTTGGTGTTACCGCCAATGGTAGCAACTGTGGTGTTATCTATGGTTCAAAACAGGCTTACCGAAATAAGCATGTCAAAGTTGTTGTTGATGCCATGAGAAGCATGGCTAAACAAGCTGAGGCGATGTTGGGTGGTTTTGCAAGCATGGTAGATGACTGTGAGCTAGCCGATCTCGAAATGAGTAAACACACGGCGACTATCGGTGTTCCGATGCGTTCAGTGGTAAACGGTGTGGTCGACTTTGAGATAACAGCTATAAATTTTGATGTTGCTCTGCCTGCCGATACTTTTGTGATTCCTGCCTCATATAAAATAACAAGTATGGCGGAAGTAATGCAAAACATGTCAAAAGATAACATGCAAATGCTACAACAGTATGAACAGCAAATGCAGCAGTATCAACAGGAAATGATGAGGCAGCTGCCACCCGAAGCAATGGAACAGTTACGTCGTACACAGTAGCAGAGGCAACAATACCGACAGCCAGAGTATTGATTTGTATACCGTTATTATGGTGTCTTATGATCGAATCTGGACAGGCCCCTGATTTTGTGGGCATTTGCCTTTGATATTCTGATAAAAATGGGCAATGATTTTCATGTCGCTGTTAATATCCCCAGTGGGTCGCAAGACCTGTTCAAAACCTATGCATTTATTTTCGTAATCGACATAGCCGAAGCAAATGGGTATGTCGGCTGCTAAAGCAATGCGGTAAAAGCCGGTTTTCCAGTATGCGGCTTTTGCGCGGGTACCTTCGGGTGCAATGGCAAGCGCCATTTCGTCTGCCTGATTAATTTTTTTGGCGACCTGCTCAATAAAACCATCGCTAGCATTACGATCTACCGGAATGCCACCTAAAGCGGTAAAAAAATAATGCAGCGGGCCGCGAAACATCTGTATTTTAGCCACCCAGTGTATTTTTATATCCAGTGTCCAGAAGCACAGCAGGGCTAGCGGAAAGTCCCAGTTGCTGGTGTGTGGTGCGCCGATAAGAATAAATTTTTTATCCTGAGGTAGGGTCACTTTACATTGCCAGCCACTGATCTTTAATATTTTTTCTGCAAAAAACTTAATCATGTTCAAATCGGTTGTTAGTTACTACAGGGCATCTCTAAAAACCTAGGAGCTTGTCCGAGAATGGAAAACCTACTGCAAAACCGATATTTTTGCCCATTTTTCCGAACATTTTCGTTAAATAGCGGTGCTATTCGCCTCAA
>CAZMLD010000199.1:0-4591 GCA_964566975.1 uncultured Thiotrichaceae bacterium
CCGAGGCAGCTTGGCTTGTTTTAAAACTCGGCTCGCTTGCGACCGAGTTTTTTATCAAAAATATGGCGGTTTTTCTGCCGAACTGAAAAGTCACACTTGGATTTAGCAAAAACAGCCCCATATTATGAGTTAACAACAGACTTAATGCTGTTATTTCATAAATGATGGCAAGAATATTAAAAAATATTGGAGACCAGCAATGGCTAAAATTATAGGTATAGACTTAGGTACAACAAACTCTTGTGTTGCTGTAATGGATGGCGATTCAGTAAAAGTTATTGAAAATTCCGAGGGTGAACGTACCACACCTTCCGTTGTTGCTTTTACTGATGACGAAGTGATTGTTGGCTCACCAGCAAAACGCCAGGCAGTCACTAACCCGAAGGACACTATTTTTGCGGTTAAACGTTTAATCGGTCGCCGTTTCGACGAAGAAGTGGTGCAGCGTGATATTAAACTGGTGCCATACAACATCGTAAAAGCCGACAACGGTGATGCCTGGGTTGAAGCCAAAGGCAATAAAATGGCCGCGCCAGAAGTGTCTGCACGTATTCTTCAAAAAATGAAGAAAACAGCCGAAGAATATTTAGGCTATGAAGTGACCGAGGCGGTGATTACCGTTCCTGCCTATTTTAATGACTCGCAACGCCAAGCAACAAAAGATGCCGGTAAAATTGCTGGTCTTGAAGTCAAACGTATTATCAATGAACCGACAGCAGCAGCGCTTGCTTACGGCATGGATAAAAGTCGTGGTGACTCTAAAATTGTGGTTTATGACCTTGGTGGTGGTACTTTTGACGTTTCCATCATCGAAATTGCAGAAATTGATGGTGAACATCAATTTGAAGTACTGGCAACCAATGGCGATACCTTCCTTGGCGGTGAAGATTTCGATACACGCTTAATTGACTACCTTTCTGACGAATTTGAAAAAGATACGGGTATCAATTTACATAATGACCCGCTGGCACTGCAACGCCTGAAAGAAGCGGCTGAAAAAGCAAAAATCGAGCTGTCATCAACCCAGTCTACCGATGTCAACTTGCCCTATATTACGGCCGATGCCAATGGTCCAAAACACTTAAATGTTAAACTAAGCCGTGCCAAACTAGAGAGCTTGGTTGATGAACTAATATCGCGCACCATCGCTCCCTGTAAGCAGGCACTAGAAGATTCAGGCCTGTCTGCCAGTGAAATTGATGATGTTATTCTGGTCGGTGGTCAAACCCGTATGCCCAAGGTACAGGAAGAAGTACAAAACTTCTTCGGCAAAGAACCACGCAGAGATGTGAACCCTGATGAAGCTGTTGCCATGGGTGCTGCATTACAGGGTGGCGTTTTAGGCGGTGAAGTTAATGATATTTTGCTGCTTGATGTTACACCACTGTCATTGGGTATTGAAACCATGGGCGGTGTCATGACCAACTTGGTAGAAAAGAACACCACGATTCCAACAAAAGCGTCACAGACCTTTTCCACCGCCGATGATAATCAGTCAGCGGTTACGGTTCACGTATTACAGGGTGAACGTGAAATGGCAACAGGTAATAAGTCATTAGGTCGTTTCGATTTACAGGACATTCCACCTGCGCCACGCGGTATACCGCAAATTGAAGTGTCATTTGATATTGATGCGAATGGTATCTTGAATGTATCGGCAAAAGATAAAGCCACCGGTAAGGAACAATCAATTGTGATTAAAGCTTCAAGTGGTCTGTCAGATAACGAAGTGGATCAAATGATTAAAGATGCTGAAGCTCATGCTGATGAAGATAAAAAAGCACATGAGTTAGTTAATGTAAAAAATGCCGCTGAAAATATGATTCATGGTACCGAGAAATCGCTTAAAGATTTGAGTGACAAAGTCGATGCCGATGAAAAAACAGCTGCAGAAGCTGCCATTGCCGAGTTAAAAACGGCACTGGAAGGCAATGATAAAGACGATATTGAGGCGAAAACACAGGCCTTAACCGAAGTCGCTGGCAAGATTGCAGAAAAAGCCTATGCCGAAAAAGCATCGGATGCTGGAGAAGAGCAAACAGCAGGTAAAGCGGCAGATGACGATGTAGTTGATGCTGAATTTGAAGAAGTGAAAGAAAATAAAAACGACAAGTAACCCTGTCCTAAATACTTACCCGTATTGTAAGTGTTACGTATTGAGGGTTAACAAAAAGAGCAGCTCTAAACAGAAAATGGTCAGAAATTATGCACTAATGTCTGTTGCATTAGCACATAATTTCTGACCACCTATGTCTACGCGAATAAATGCAAATTAAAACAATATCGTTTTGATTTGCATTTATTCGCGTTCATTTTCGGGTTTTAAATTTGTATAATAAAAAAACTGTTTTTTATGGTTAATTTTGTGTAACTCCTCAGCGAGTAGTCTAAATGGATGGCAACTGTTCAGGGGCTACCACTTTGTTAACTTAACCAGATCACTGCATTAAAGAATTAAAACTATGTCAAAACGAGATTATTACGAAGTGCTGGGGGTATCACGCGATGCCAGCACCGCGGATTTAAAAAAAGCTTATCGTCGTCTAGCGATGAAACATCATCCTGACCGTAATACCGATAACTCCTCAGCCGCAGAAGAAAAGTTTAAAGAAGTCAAAGAAGCGCATGAAGTGTTATCAAACGCAAAAAAACGCGCCGCTTATGACCAGTATGGTCATGCAGGTATCGACCCATCCATGGGTGGCGGAGCGGGTGCTGGCGCAGGTGGTTTTGAAGACGTTTTTGGTGATGTTTTTGGCGATATTTTTGGTGGCGGTGGAGGTCGCCGAGGTGGCCAGCGTGCACAACGCGGATCCGACCTGCAATATAATCTAGAATTAACACTGGAGCAGGCGGTATTCGGTACCGAAGTGAAAATACGCGTACCTACACAGGTAGACTGTAAAACATGCTCTGGCAGTGGTGCAAAAAAAGGCACTTCTGCCAGCACCTGTACCACCTGTGGTGGTGCTGGACAGGTACGCATGCAACAGGGTTTTTTTGCTGTGCAACAAACCTGCCCACAATGTCGTGGCAAAGGCAAAATAATTAGTAGTCCCTGCCCAGATTGCCGAGGTCAGGGGCGTAAACAAGAGCAAAAGACACTGTCCGTTAAAGTCCCCGCAGGTGTTGATACGGGTGACCGAATTCGTCTGGCAAATGAAGGTGAGGCGGGTGAGACGGGCGCAGCCAGTGGTGATTTATACGTGCAAATGCACGTTAAACCACACGACATCTTTAGCCGTGATGATAACGACCTGCACTGTGAAATGCCGATTTCAATTGGCACTGCTGCGTTAGGTGGAGAGATTGAAGTGCCGACCTTAAACGGTAAACTTCGACTAAAAATACCCTCTGAAACGCAAACGGGGAAACTGTTCAGAATGCGTGGTAAAGGTGTTAAACCAGTAAGAGGCGGTGCTACTGGTGACCTGTTATGTCGTGTTAATGTTGAAACACCGGTTAACTTAAGTAATAAACAAAAAGATTTAATCAGAGACTTTGATAAATCAATTCAGCAAGCCAGTCAGAAACACAGCCCGAAACATGCATCTTGGGGCGATCGTATGAAAACATTTTTTGATGACTTAAAGTCTTAAAAGCCAACGATTAATACTCTGTGTAAAGTCCTCAACTCACTAAAGCGATGGAGTTCTAGATGTTAAAACTTGCAGTAACGGGCGCGGCAGGCCGCATGGGACGTCATTTAATCCAGGCATGTTACAAAAAATCTAGGTGTCAGTTAGGCGCAGCCATAGAACACGAAAGCAGTCCTTTTCTTAATCAGGATGCGGGTCTGCTTGCTGGTGTCGGTGTTTTAAATAAAGTGGTGGGTTCTCGGCTAGCAGATGTCACCGATGATTTTCATACCCTGATTGATTTTACCCGACCAGATGTAACGCTACAAAACCTCGCTATCTGCGTCGCCAATGGTAAAAACATCATTATTGGTACCACGGGTTTTAGCGAAGAAGAAAAACAGAAAATAGAACAGGCAGCGCAGTCTATCGCTATCGTTTTTGCACCGAATATGAGTGTCGGTGTTAACCTCTGCTTCAAATTGCTTGATATTGCTGCACGTGTTTTAGGTGATGATGTTGATATTGAAGTAATAGAAGCGCATCATCGCCATAAAGTTGATGCGCCATCTGGTACTGCATTGCGTATGGGCGAAGTCATCGCCAACGCGTTAGAACGTAATCTTGATGAATGTGCGGTATATGGTCGGCAAGGGGTAACCGGTGAACGTGACCGTAAAACCATTGGTTTTGAGACCATACGTGCTGGTGATATTGTTGGTGATCATACCGTAATGTTTGCTGGTATCGGCGAGCGTGTCGAGATAACGCACAAAGCCACCAGTCGAATGACCTTTGCCAAAGGTGCGATTCGGGCAGCAACATGGTTACAGGATAAAAATAAAGGTCTATATGACATGCAAGATGTTCTCGATCTAAGATAAAATATCAGGAAAGTAAATATAGTTATCTATTTGTGTTAATTTGCATATCTTTTTGAAAAATACGTGTTGTTCTTGTTGATGTACTAGGACAGGCTCCTAGTAGGGTTTAAAAAATGATTGGTATGAATA
>CAZMLD010000200.1:0-4559 GCA_964566975.1 uncultured Thiotrichaceae bacterium
CTGTCAGACGGTGATGTATGGTGGGATACAAATGCGACTTAATACGAATAAGCTACTTTTAATCAATTAAGCAAACTCATAAAGTCGATTCAGACGATGTCAGCCAGGCGCTTAAATTAAGCGGCATTGCCATGGAAACGCCCAACAAAAAATGAACCCGCTACTGGTTTTTAATTATTATAAGGTTTAAAAATCTGACGAACGGCGTAATTAATTCTTGCACGAATATTGCCTATTGATTGCCGCTTCTGCACCTCACCCATGGCGTAGCCAAACCAGATTACATAACCGCTGTCGGCATCAATCAGTGCAATGAACAGGGCAGATTTAGGGATATTTGCCGAGAACTGTTTATCACTATGCGGGTTAATGGCAAGGTCAAGCATAGCCATATCGACACCTGCCACAAAAGCAACGAGCAAATCAGGGTTATTCTCTACTTGATTAAAACCATGCCCACGTAACTCACGATTAATCACTAACTTTATTTCTTCGTCCGTATCCAGGGTTGGCTGCTCCCACTGACCAATAGGGTCAAATGCGACCTCTATGCTGTCCGCCCAGGCAAACGTTTTAAATTGATGATAGTTAATATTTGAGTCTGCCTGCGTTTCAATTCGTATATCATCAGTCAGCGTTGCACATGATGAGATAAGTGTAACAACAATAATGACCGAAGCTAAAAAGCGACTTTTTTTTAATAAACGCATCATTTTCCCAGATTAATGTATATAAGAGACGGTTTCAGAGACAAAACGACGACGAGTATTAATACCGAGGCGAAATCTCAATAAAACAACCAAACAAATATTTAATGCTGCTTTTAGCCTGAGCTTTTAACCTAAATTTCTCACCAGCATGACGACGCAGCCAATAAAAAAACGCTCAAAAAATCAGTGACTTTTTTTATCGGACGCGGGCACGCTGTCGCCACTCGGCTGTCGCTGAACCAGTACCCAAGGTTTAACTACATTAGCCCAAAATAGGCTGTTGTTTTTTTGCCATTGTTTCGCCTGGGCATCGCTAACCCTAGCCAGTTCACCTGCGGCTAACCATTGACTAACCTGCGCTTTGTCATCCAGTGAAAACGCAACCGCAACATCGAGCAGATTGGTCTTACTATTGACAACAATTAACCAGCCGCCAGCAAAAAATCGTTGTAATTCTTCCCAGTGTATTTTTGATGTTTCATTATTAATACTGGCACGAAGTACCGCGATATCCACTATTTTTGTCTGCCTGTGTTTTGTCATATTATAACGCCTTGCTCAGCGGCAGTTTAAAGTGGCACGTTTTTGCGAATGCAAAAAAAGTGACGCTTTAAACTGCCGCTGGAGCTAATTGTTAACACTTTGCTAGAAAACCATTGCATGGTCACAAAGATACCTGCCATTTTGATGAACAAGAACCATTTCTGCCACAAATTCTCCCTCCGCCTTTGTGAAATATTGCTTCCAAATAATAGCGGCTGAACTTGGGCGACGAAATACAGCTACAACCTCTCGATTGCTAAAAAAACCTTTTTCTTCTTGATAATTCTCACATACGCTTTTTAGATGCTCCACGGTAACGAACTCTTTTAGACGATCTGTGTAATCTTGAATATGGCGCTCATGATCTATTTCTGTGGATGCTTCCATCAAGTTGTTCATGATGGGGGTAGCGATTTCCAAAATTTCATCTTCAGACATTTTTTGAAAGTTCATTATTGCTCCTTTTGAGTGCTAACTACAATTTAGCGCGCTTTTAACAAAGCCAAGTCTTTCCTGACCAAGGATACAGAGTGATCAAACATTTTTTTCTCCGCCATGTTCATTTCCAGTTCAATAATATCGACCACACCATTTTGCCCCAGCATTGCTGGCACGCCGATGGCGATATCTTCATGGCCATACTCACCTTCGAGCAAACACACGGTGGGCAATATTCGGTTGCGGTTATGCACAATAGCATCAACCATTTCCACAACAGACGCGGCAGGTGCGTCATAAGCACTGCTATTTTGTCGTAAGGCAAGAATTTCGGCACCACCGTTTCGCGTACGCTCAATAATCGCCTCCATTCTACTTTTACTGATGAACTGCTCAACCGGAATACCGGCAATGGTGCAGTAACGTATCATCGGCACCATGGTATCACCGTGGCCGCCCAACACCATGGCATTGATGTCCATGCTGGAAAAACCGGTTTCCATGGCAATAAAACTTGCCATGCGGCTGGAGTCCAGCACACCAGCCTGACCAAACACACGATTACGCGGCCAGCCGGTTGTAAAACAGGCATGATAAGTAATCACATCAACCGGATTAGTAACAAACAGCAAAATCGCATCAGGGGCATGTTTTATGGCACCATTAATAATGCCATCGATAATCGGGATATTACTGGAAAGTACATCACTACGAGACATACCAGGTTTACGTGGTAAACCCGCAGTGATGATAATAATGTCAGAATCGACCATCAGCGCATGGTCAGTACTGCCTATAATCCGCGTATCATATGCAAAAAGCGGTGACACTTCCTGAATATCCAGCGCCGCACCTTTGGCCGCGCCTTCGTTAATATCGAGCAAAACAATTTCTCGACACAAGTTTTTAGCGGCAATAAATTGTGCGGTCGATTCACCAACACGACCCGCACCAACAATGGTAATCTTGTTCATTCAGCCCACTCCTTTAAAAAATTTTTTATTGCTGCGTTCAGTTCACCCATTATATATGCCGACATGCTGCCTTCACAAGAAATCTGACACCATCAGCGTACAACGCTGGCGTTATACGCCACTGAGCCAATAAACCTTACCGTCTACGCACCATATCTGTGCGAAACGCCCATATTTGCTATGCAATACCTGAAAATAAAATGTAAATAGCTGACTGCTCGCCAACACATAGTTGGCATATATATTGCTGTAACTATGAAAAAATCATGTACAAATATTGCAACAGCGCAACAGGAATCAATGATGTCACAAACAGACGCTAAATCTTCTCTTAATTTACTTTCTTTTTCAGGCAACACCCGCATCTTACATCTAACCTGGTTCGCATTTTTTATTAGCTTTATGGTGTGGTTTGCCCATGCGCCTTTAATGCCAGTGATTCGAGAAACTTTTGGCCTGTCCAACCAGGAAGTCAATGCCCTGCTGATTCTTAATGTGGCGATGACCATACCCGCACGTATTTTAGTCGGCATGCTGGTTGACCGTTTTGGGCCACGCATTATGTTTTCCTCTATCCTGATAATCTCCGGCGTATTCTGTATTGCTTTTGCCATGGCACAGAATTACCAGCAACTTGCCACCATGCGGTTCCTGCTGGGTTTTGTCGGTGCCGGCTTTGTTGTTGGCATCCGTATGATTTCAGAATGGTTTCCTGCTCGCCAAATCGGCATTGCCCAGGGCATTTATGGCGGCTGGGGTAATTTTGGTTCAGCCGGTGCTGCCATGTTGCTGCCAACACTGGCTTTACTATACGGCGGAGATAACGGCTGGCGTTACGCGATTGCCTCAACGGGTGTTCTTGCTATCTTATATGGTTCTTTTTATTATTTTGCTGTTACTAATACGCCCAAGGGCTCGACTTACTTTAAACCGAAGAAAATGGGCGGCCTGGAAGTCACCAGCAAATTTGATTTCTTTTTGTACCTGCTGCTCAGCCTTCCGATGTATGGCGCAATGGCATTACTGGCATGGAAACTTTCCCCTTCCGGCTTAAACTGGTATAGCAACACGGTAACCTACAGCCTGTATGGGGCATTGGCTGCGCTGTACCTTTATCAGGTGTTTAACATTTATCAGGTCAATAAAGACATTTTTAAAAAAGAGGTGCCCGATATTTTCAAATATGATTTAAGCCAGGTGGCGGTATTAAATTTGGCCTATCTGGTCACTTTTGGTTCCGAACTGGCTCTGGTTTCTATGCTACCTCTGTTTTATGTCGACACCTTTGGTCTTCCACTTATTCTGGCTGGCGCACTGGCGGCGATCTATCCACTAATGAATTTAGTTGCACGCCCGGCTGGCGGTCTTATCAGTGACCGATTTGGTCGCAAACGCACTCTTATCATTGTCTTCATTGGCATTACTGCGTCGTTTGCCATACTGGCTCAGGTTGATTCTGCCTGGGTATTACCCTTGGTTGTTGCCGCCACCATGGCCTGCAGTCTATTTTCTCAGGCTGGCTCCGGCGCCGTATTTGCCATGGTTCCGCTTATCCAGCGTCGCATGACCGGACAGATTGCCGGCATGACCGGTGCCTATGGCAATGTTGGTGGTGTTCTGTTTTTAACCATTCTATCTTTTGTTTCCCCTCAGCTATTCTTTCTGTTTATCGCTATCGCCGGTGCTATTGTACTGATTTCCATTATTATTTTACTGCGTGAACCACGAGGACAAATGGCTGAAATAATGCCCGATGGCAACGTAAAAATGATTGATGTTTCATAGAGACATGGCAAACTTTATCAATGAATACAGACATAAAAATTAGCCTGGGACAACGTTCAGACAAAGGCATTAAATCGTGCAACGAAGATTTTTACGGCGCTTACATCCC
>CAZMLD010000201.1:0-4548 GCA_964566975.1 uncultured Thiotrichaceae bacterium
ATAAAAACGATAACTGCATCATTATCTGCTCGATTGAAAACCTCGACCCGATGGGCATCCATACTGGGGACTCCATCACCGTTGCACCCGCGCAAACGCTCACTGATAAAGAATATCAGCGCATGCGTAATGCTTCCATTGCGGTACTGCGTAAAATTGGCGTAGAAACCGGCGGCTCTAATGTGCAGTTTTCGGTTAATCCAGAAGACGGTCGCATGACCATCATCGAGATGAATCCACGAGTGTCGCGCTCCTCTGCCTTGGCATCGAAAGCCACTGGTTTTCCGATTGCAAAGATTGCCGCCAAGCTGGCAATTGGTTATACCCTGGATGAATTACAAAATGAAATTACCGGTGGCGCAACACCCGCATCGTTTGAGCCGACTATCGACTACGTGGTCACCAAAATACCAAGGTTTACCTTCGAGAAGTTTCCCCAGGCAGAAAATCGCCTGACCACGCAGATGAAATCGGTAGGCGAAGTGATGGCGATAGGTCGTACTTTCCAGGAGTCATTGCAAAAAGCTTTACGTGGTCTGGAAGTGGATATTGATGGTCTGAGTCCGGTGCTTGATTCTGAGATAGCAGAAGATGACATTGAATCATTGTTAAATCAAGAGCTAAGTTTGGCGGGTGCCGATCGCCTGCTCTATGTCGGTGATGCTTACCGACGAGGTTATTCAAACGAAAAAGTATTCAAACTCAGCAAAATTGACCCGTGGTTTCTGGTGCAAATTGAAGACTTAATAAAAGAAGAGTTATCACTTGCTGGTCGTGCGTTAAGCAGTCTCAGCAAAGAAGCGTTATACCAGCTAAAGCGTAAAGGTTTTTCAGATAGTCGTCTCGCCAGCTTAATGAACACGGATGAAAAGTCAGTGCGAGAATATCGCCATGCTTTAGCTATACGTCCCGTTTATAAACGTGTCGATACCTGCGCGGCAGAATTTTCTACCGCCACGGCTTACCTGTATTCCACCTACGAAGAAGAATGCGAAGCCGAGGTTTCTGATAAAGATAAAATCGTTGTTTTAGGTGGTGGTCCTAATCGCATCGGTCAGGGTATTGAGTTTGATTATTGCTGCGTACATGCTGCCTTTGCCTTGCGAGATGATGGTTATGAAACCATCATGATTAATTGCAATCCAGAAACCGTATCCACCGATTACGACACCTCTGATCGGCTGTATTTTGAGTCTTTAACTCTAGAAGACGTGCTGGAAGTACTGGCGATAGAAAAACCCAAAGGTGTGATTGTGCAATATGGTGGGCAAACGCCGCTAAAACTGGCGCGTGATCTGGCGGCTGCTGGCGTACCCGTTATTGGTACTTCGCCAGACTGTATCGACCTCGCAGAAGACCGAGAGCGCTTTGCGCAGGTGGTGAATGAACTGGGTTTAAAACAACCACCTAACCGTCTGGCACGCTCGGTTGAGGAAGCGGTAGCCGGGGCTGCTGAAATCGGCTTTCCGCTAGTGGTCAGACCGTCTTATGTTTTAGGCGGTCGTGCCATGGAAATCGTGTATAACGAAACCGACCTCAAGTACTACATGAAAAATGCCGTCAGTGTGTCCAATGACGCGCCGGTATTGCTCGATCGTTTTCTTGACGATGCGGTCGAAGTTGATGTCGATGCCATCTGTGACGGTGAGCAGGTGTTAATTGGCAGCATTATGGAACACATAGAGCAGGCGGGTGTCCATTCGGGTGATTCTGCCTGCTCGTTACCGCCGTATTCGTTGTCTGTAGAGGTGCAGGATCAGATACGTGTGCAAACGCGCCAGTTAGCACTAAAACTGGGCGTGGTCGGTTTGATGAATATTCAGTTTGCTATCCAGTTTACCGAAGCAGGCGCTGCGATCTATGTGCTGGAAGTGAACCCGCGCGCCTCGCGCACGGTGCCTTTTGTCTCTAAAGCCACTGGCCTGCCACTGGCTAAAATTGCGGCGCGTTGTATGGCGGGTATTTCGCTAAAACAGCAGGGCATAACCACCGAGGTTGTACCCAAAACCTTTGCCGTGAAAGAGTCGGTGTTTCCGTTTGTTAAGTTCCCCGGTGTCGACCCCTTGTTAGGGCCAGAAATGAAATCCACTGGCGAAGTCATGGGGCTGGGCAAAACCTTTGGCATGGCGTTTGCGAAAGCCCAGCTAGGGGCGGGGGTAAACCTGCCAACCAAAGGGCGAGTATTCATCAGTGTGCGTGAACGTGATCGTGAACATGCAGTAATCATAGGGCGTGAGCTGGTTGACAAAGGTTTTGATCTGCTTGCTACCAGCGGTACAGGTGAAGCCTTGCAAGCAGCGGGTATCGTGTTCAAACAGGTGAACAAAGTGCATGAAGGTCGCCCGCACATTGTTGACATGATAAAAAATGGTGACATCGCCTTAATAATTAATACCACGGAAGGTAAAAAAGCGATAGGCGACTCCTATACCATTCGATCTTCAGCATTGCAACATAAGGTGAGTTACACTACCACCATTGCTGGCGCAAACGCCACCGTTAGAGCATTAGATTATTTAGCCATTAATGCGGTGACGCGATTACAGCATTTACATGATGAGATTAAGGGCGCTGCTAATGATTCTGTTTGAGCTAATTTGTCTTTGAACGACTCAACAGCAAGGTGAAAGTCGCCGTAAATAATGAACTATTTACAAAAAATTCAATGAAGTTGTTGAACCTATTAAGGGCGAAGATACCAGCCACAAATTTTTAGAAATTCCCTTCAACAAGAGACTATAGCGTGAATAAAGTACCCATTACCGTACGCGGTGCAAAAAACTTACAGGATGAATTACAACAATTAAAAAGTGTTGAACGTCCTGCCGTGATCGAAGCCATTGCGACTGCTCGTGAACACGGCGATTTAAAAGAAAATGCTGAATATCATGCCGCGCGTGAGCAACAAGGTTTTATCGAAGGTCGAATTCAAGACATCGAGGGTAAACTTGGTAATGCCACTATTATTGATGTTACTGCCGTCAATGCCAATGGCAAAGTCATATTTGGTGCCACGGTGGATGTGGCCGATGAAGAAACGGGTGATGAGCTGTGCTACCAGATTGTCGGTGAGGACGAGGCCGATATAAAAAACAATATGATTTCAATCGGCTCTCCCATTGCTCGCGCCTTAATTGGTAAAGAAGAAGGGGATGTGGCTGAAGTGCAAACACCAGGTGGTTTGCGCTCGCTGGAAATTGTCGAAATTCGTTATGTTTGAGTTTATAGAGAAATAAAAAAACATGTACTTGTCAAAAAAACAAATTAAGTTCCTACGTGCTCGATGTCACGATTTGAAAGCGGTTATTCTGCTGGGGCAAAAAGGCTTGACCGAAGAGGTTTTAATTGAGCTTGATATTGCGTTAAACCATCACGAACTGGTAAAAATAAAATTGTCAGTTGATGATCGTGATGCACGTAAGCAAATGATTGCAGACATTGTCGACAAAAGTCAGGCGCAGGAAGTGCAGTCAATTGGCAAGACGCTATGTGTTTATCGTATGAACCCAGACCAGATGGTTATTGAATTACCTTGAGTATAAAAGAGTTGATTTTCAGCGATGCCCGTAAGGGAAAGGATGGCTTTTTTCGTTATTATTAATCGCTGCATAAGTTTTCGCCACCTACTTTTGTGACATGCAGGATGCTCGCGGTATGAAGGTAAGCAGTAATATTTCAGGATACCATGGCCAAAAGCAAAAGCAAAAGCAGTAAAACCTGGCTCAAAGAGCATTTTGACGATGAGTATGTGCGTCGCGCGCAACGCGATGGTTATCGCTCCCGCGCCATTTATAAATTCATTGAAATTGATCAGAAAGACCGTCTGGTCAAACCCGGCATGACTATAATTGACCTCGGTGCTGCGCCCGGTGGCTGGTCGGAATACTGTGTTAAAAAACTGGGAAAAAAAGGCAAGATGGTCGCGCTGGATATTCTGCCGATGGAACCTATTGACGGTGTGACTATCATACAGGGCGACTTTCGTGAAAATGATGTTTTTGAGCAATTAATGGCGGTAATGGTCGCTGATGGATTTGCAGCTAATAAAGCAGAAAACGGCAAAGCAGACCTTGTGATTTCCGATATGGCCCCCAATATAAGCGGCATGGGTAGTGTTGATATGCCTAGGGCCTATTATTTATGTGAGCTGGCACTGGAGCTGGCGCGCCAGGTTCTAGCGCCTGGCGGTGGTCTGCTGGTAAAGCTGTTTCAGGGTGACGGTTTCGAGGCTTATAATAAAGAACTGAAAACATACTTTGCCAGAGTGGTCATGCGTAAGCCCAAAGCGTCGCGTGCTCGCAGTCGTGAAGTTTATGCGCTGGCAACGGGTTTTCTTGGCAATAAACCGTAAATTGTTGTAAATTAGTCATAATAACAATTCAGATAACCCTAAATTGCGTTATTTCAACGCGAAAAAATGGTAGTCTGTGTAACATAAACACGTGTTGTTTTGTCTTGCTGCTGTGAAACTCGTGCTTTGAACTGATGCAGTTTGCAAGTAAAGGTTTGCAATGACAGGTCATTGATATTACGAATTGTGTCGTATCG
>CAZMLD010000202.1:0-4547 GCA_964566975.1 uncultured Thiotrichaceae bacterium
TGTCATTTATCGAAAACATCCAATTAAAGTTGACAGCGAAGCTGCCGATATTTAAAGGAGCGGTAAACCAATAAGGGAAGACGACTGGAGTCATTCGATGAATAATACAGGATTACAAAAAACAGCTAAAGCTTCAATGCCTGAACAGGCCGAGTTAACAGAACGTGAATTAAAACGAGTTTCTGTTTTTATTGATAATGAGGTGGGCATACAGCTTCCAGATTCTAAACGCAAGTTGGTGGAAAGTCGGTTACGCCGCCGCTTAAAAGCATTGGGCTTTAGCGATTTCAAATCATATCTCGATCACACATTAGAAAGTACCGCTGGTGAACTTGAAAAATTACAACTGATCGATGTGATTACAACCAACAAGACCAACTTTTACCGTGAATCAGATCATTTTGATTACTTACAGAAATCAGCGATTCCTGAATTAGAAAAAATAAGAGAAAATGAGGCAAGGCGAGAACTTAACATCTGGAGCGCGGGCTGTTCAACAGGTGAAGAAGCATACACACTTAGCATTATATTAAATGAAATTTCCTCAAAGAAAAGAAACTTTCAATTTTCTATTCTGGCGACAGATATTTCACATAGCTGTTTAAGCACAGGAAGTCGAGGTATTTATACAGAAAAACAGGTTGAAATTATCCCTCTTGAATTAAGGAAAAAATACTTATTACGTAGTCGAAATTCCACAGATGGACTGGTACAGATGGGTCAGGCGCTGAGACAAAATATTCGCTTTAAAAGTCTTAATCTCATGGATGAACGCTTTGTAATGAATGAAAAAATGGACGTTATTTTTTGTCGTAACGTAATGATTTATTTTAATAATCAGGTACGCGAAGAGTTAGTCGCAAGATTTGAAAATCAGCTTATTGATGGCGGCTATTTATTTGTGGGGCATTCTGAGTCCCTGAATGGAATTAAAAATTCTCTACACCAGGTTGCGCCTATGGTTTATCGAAAGATTTAATAAACGTATGGGCGATATTAAATCGTTTTGATTTAAAAACTTAGAGGTAGTTATTGAGATGAACGAGCAAGCAACAGACAAAAAAGTCATTAAAGTAATGTTGGTCGATGATTCTGCCGTAGTACGTCAAACCCTAACACAGGTATTAAATTCAGACCCTGAAATTAATGTCATTGCCGCATGTCAAGATCCATTCTTTGCAGCAAAAGAGCTGCGTAATGTTAGCCCAGATGTAATGCTTCTGGATATTGAAATGCCAAGAATGGATGGCATTACCTTCTTAAAAAAAATCATGTCACAAAATCCATTGCCCGTTATCATCTGTTCCACACTTGTTGAAAGTGGTTCAAAAGCCACCGTTAAAGCACTTGAATACGGTGCTGTCGATATTATTCAAAAACCAACCATAGGCACTAAAAAATTTCTACAGGAAGCAACCGTTCAGTTAACGGACGCTGTAAAAGCAGCGGCAAAGGTCAATATCAGGCAACTTAAAAAAAGCACTCAAAAAGTGACACCAAAATTAACTGCAGATGCCGTTCTGTCAGGCGTTACGGGTAAAGCAATGACAAAAATGACTGAAAAAATCATTGTCATCGGTGCTTCTACGGGAGGCACTGAAGCAGTACGTCAAGTGCTAGAAGTGATGCCGCATGACGCGCCAGGTATCGTTGTGGTGCAACATATGCCGAAGGGTTTCACCGCATCTTTCGCTAAACGATTAAATGAGCTTTGTAAAATTAATGTTAAAGAAGCGGCTAACGGAGATTCAGTATTACGTGGTCACGCATTAATAGCACCAGGAAATTATCATACTCTAGTGAAAAGAAGCGGTGCCAGATATTATGTTGAAGTACGTGATGGTCCTTTGGTGTCACGTCACCGTCCGTCTGTCGATGTACTATTTCGTTCTACCGCGAAGTATGCAGGAAAAAATTCGGTGGCAGCGATCCTGACAGGTATGGGTGATGATGGCGCAGCGGGCATGAAAGAGCTGCACGATACAGGTGCGTACACTATTGCACAGGATGAAAAAACAAGTGTTGTCTATGGTATGCCAGCAGTTGCCGTTAAATTAGGTGGCGTAGACAGGATCTTACCGCTAAATCTAATCGCACAATCTTTGATTAATGATGAAGCGCCTTTAACAGAACATAAATTGCTAGCGAATTAGCACAGTCAGGTGTCAGCTTATGTTTAATATGAATTATGAGACGGAAATTCAAGAAATTGTTTTATCAGGCAAACTGTTAAGTGTGTTAGTTGTGGATGACAGTAAAGTTATCCGCCAGGCAATACGAGAAGTACTTGAAATTGGTAACCTGCACGTACTAGAAGCTTGTGATGGGAATGAAGCACTAGAATTCGTCAACAATAAGTTACCTGATCTTATTTTGCTTGATGTTGATATGCCTAAAATGGGTGGTATTGCTGTGTTACAGATACTTCGCAAAACTTATTCAAAAATACAATTACCTATTATTTTGGTTACAGCTCAAAATTCGGCACATGAAATGGTATATGCACTAGACCTGGGGGCAAATGATTATGTTAGTAAGCCGATTGATTTTGATGTTTTGTGGGCGCGAATAACCAATCAGTTAATGCAAAAACAGGCAGCAGAATACTTACGGTCAGCGCAGCAGAGTTTGGAACTGCAAATTAAACAAAGAACAGCAGAATTAAAATCAATTAATCAGCAGTTACAAAATGAAATGAAAATTAGACTGCTGACAGAGGAAAGACTAAAAAGACAGGCAAGCTATGATGAACTAACGGGTTTGCCTAACCGAAGTTTAGCTATTGACCGCCTGAAACAAACGCTAATAAAAGCGGAACGACATAAGCTAAAACCCTGCGTGGCTTTTCTTGACCTGGACAACTTTAAACATATTAATGACACATTAGGACATGCTGCTGGTGATAATGTTCTAAAACAGGCAGCACAAAGATTATCTGAGTGTGCAAGGCGAAGTGACACAGTTGCCCGTTTAGGTGGTGATGAGTTTTTACTCATATTTGATGACGATGGAAAAACAAAAAATGATCAGCCAGAATCAGGTATCAGACATGTTGCTGAGCGCATAATAGAAAATTTTTCAGAACCATTTGTAATCGAAGGAAATGAAGTCAATATAACACCAAGTATTGGTTTTGCCATTTATCCAAAAGATGGTGAAGACAGCAATATATTAATGCGACATGCCGACGTAGCGATGTATCGTTCAAAAAACAATGGGAAGAATACCTACTGCTTTTATTCGCCTGAAATGACAGTACAGGCTAAATTACGGATGAAGGTTGAGTCTCAACTTCACCATGCTCTTGAACGCAATGAATTTTATATCGAATACCAGCCCATTGTTCACTTAAAAACAGGTGGCATAGTTAAAGCAGAAGCGTTACTACGATGGAACTGCGATCAACTAGGCATGATAACACCCGATTATTTTATTCCTATTGCCGAGGAAATGGGCGTTATTCTTTCTATGGGCGACTGGATAATTAAACAAGCATGCGCACAGTTGAAAAAATGGCATGAATCAGGCTGGCATAATATCAGCATCACCATTAATGTTTCAGCCCGCCAGTTTCAATCTGACTCATCTTTAGTAAAAACAGTCCGAGAGGCAATGGAAGAAAATGGTCTGTCATCTGCTTCGATCCAGCTCGAATTGACTGAGGGAATACTGTTAGAAGAGACCAGTAATTCTGCAGAGATAATGAATCAACTAGAAACGATGGGCGTTAAATTACTTATTGATGATTTTGGTACAGGTTATGCTTCACTATCATATTTACAACGCTATAATTTTGACTCATTAAAAATAGACCGAAGCTACATTGAAAATGTATTAAATAATAAGCAAGATGCAAAATTGGTCAGAGCGATTATTGCGATGGTAAATAGTCTGGGTATATCTGTTGTATCAGAAGGTGTTGAAACGAAACAGCAACTGGAGTTTTTACTGGCTGCTGACTGCGAATATATGCAGGGATACTACTTTAGTAAACCTGTCTCAGCAGATGAATTCCTTGCATTACTAAAAAAAACGAACAAGAAACCTTTTAACAGTAAGTCACTAAAACTAATTACTGGAGTATCCTGACTTTGAAACATGAAGATAAAAAAATATTCCTTCACCCTGGTGAATTATGTTTCTTGAATACTGCCGCACATGTACATACCATACTTGGCTCATGTATTTCTATTACATTATGGCATCCCGAGCTACGTATTGGTGGCATGTGCCATTTCACGCTGCCGAAACACCCTTTGCTTAAACGAAACTTGAAAAAAGAAGAATCCAGTAAGCTCGATGGACGATATGCAGATGATGTGATGAAAATATTTAAACGGGAGGCAACAAAATTTGGTACTAAGTTGATTGAATATGATGCAAAAATATTTGGTGGTGGCAATATGATAAAATCTGAAGGGCAGAATGTAGAGGATTCCATTGGTACAAAAAATGCTACCGCCGCCATGGAGTTATTAATGGCTGAAAATATTGCCATCCAGGTCGCGCATGTGGGCGAGTTTGGCCACCGGCGTATTGTGTTTGAT
>CAZMLD010000203.1:0-4541 GCA_964566975.1 uncultured Thiotrichaceae bacterium
GAGCAGCGCCAGCACTAGCTACCGGTGCGCTATTGTCAGTGCTTATTCTTACAGTATCGGCAACACTTTCGGCAATACCGTCATTCACGATTAACTGCAACACATAATTGCCAGAGACATCAACTTCAAAACTGGGGTTCACCGATGCCGCTGTTACTAATGTTGCAAAACTACCTGCCGGTTTAGATACTAATAACCAGCTAAAGCTTAGCTCGTCGCCATCGACATCGGATGAATGACTGCCATTGAGGTGCACCACTTCACCAAACAATGGTGTCTGGTCGCTGCCGGCATTCGCCACCGGCGCACTGTTACTGGTGCTGATGTCTACGGTATCGGCAACGCTGTCGGCAATACCATCATGAACAATCAACTGCGCTATGTAATCGCCTGACACATCAGCCACAAAGCTGGGACTCACCGTTGTTGCCGCAGACAGGGTGGCAACACTGCCAGCGGGTCTCGATATAAGCGACCAGATAAAAATTAGCGCATTACCGTCTACATCGGATGAGCCACCACCATTGAGATTAACCGTTTCAGCAAATAGTGGAGTCTGGTCAGCGCCAGCATTGGCCACTGGTAACCTGTTGGCCACTGAGATGATGCCAGACGCAGTGACGAGACCCGTCGCTGTGCCAACAGCCGCCACCGGCATCACTTCAAAAGAAATATTGGCAATACTATCTGCAACTACCAGCGTATAGCCAATCGCTGTTGCTCCATTGATAGCGACACCATTACGCAACCATTGATAAATCGTTTCCCCTTCAGCATCATTCTCTGCATCGCTATAAACATAGCTACCGGTCAGGCTGTCGCCAATCACAGCACTGCCATTATTATTATCAATTATAATGACATCATTGGCTAAGGGTGACTCGTTTTCGCGCTCTGCCACCTTTTCAAGATCACCACAGGAAACAAGTGCAGTCAAACCACACAAAGCGAAACAAAGACGTAAGGAAATGACTGAAACAAAAGAAGACATGGTTTCTCCTAAGTTGAAATCTGACAAGTTACAGCCTTGTCAAATTAAATCACCAATACTAAACAATGATTCACTTATTGCCACATATGTCAACTTTTGTAACCTTTAATTCAAGAATGAATACTCCACCGGCTCAAAGCCGGTGGTTTCAGGTTACGGCTAAAAGCCGGTCATTTCGCCTAAAGGCGTGGGATTTACGGATCCCCTATCGGGGACTTTAAAAAAGTGCGGAGAGTGAACGGCTTGCTCTTCAGAACGTTGCCCACTAGGCCAGCGTCGCAAAGCCTCTACCAGCACCGAATATTCAATTTGAATCTAAGCACAGTAGATGCGAGCGTATCGTGATGCCACGATTTAATTAAGCAAAACAGAGCGCAATTTTCAGACAGCAGCTACGCAGCAAGTGCAGTAATAACTTTGCCTAATGCCTGATCGAATGCAGAGTGGTCAGCCAGTATGCGTGAACGGTTGTCTTCCAGCTCTTTAACAAACTCCTCTGCAGCTTTGCTTATCACTCTTACGCCTTTACGATCTACAAATATTAGTTGCGCCGCATCGGTTAATATGACTGATAACTTAAGCCGCCTAACAGGTTTGTTCTTACCGTTATAAATTTCATACCACACGCCAGGTCTTGTGCTAATCGGCAGTTGGGCAATTTTTTCCCTAGCAATCTTTGTCTGTTGGCGAACACGTTGTAATTCATCGTCAGTATTATCTAATACTGCTACTCTCAATGCTTCTTTTTCCACTTTTGCATCACTGGCACTAACCAGTTTTGGACCATAACCAGCAATCAGCTGGCTAAAGTGAGCGCTGAGTTCAATCATCTGCTCATTGACATGACTTTTATCCTGTTGCGTCTGAGACAGTTCGTCATCAAGTGCTTCGATTAATGCCTCGCTATTTTTTTTCAACAAGTCATACTGCGAAGGAAATTTAACCGGCTGTATACACTTTAATAGTAATTTAAGCAGCATCACTGCCTGCAACCACGGCTCACTATTGCGACCATAGCGGATATAACGATTGAGCATTAATGTCGACCAGTGTTTTAAAACAAGGGGTCTAACCTTATCGGGTATCTGTTTTTCAAAGGAAACCATTTTTAACTGAGTAATGACAATACTACGAGCATGCTCTTGCAGAATTTTCTTTTGCTGTTGCCGCTCAGTTTCAGCGGTCAGCTGCTCTTCTTTTTTGATAATACTACCTAAGTCTTCCACTGCTTTTTCAAAGGTGGCAAGGTCAATATCAAATTTTTCTAAAACGTTATCTACTATTTGTTCCAGCTCATAATACAGGTGGTCGTCTTTTGCGTTAATACCCATACCCGCAGTCGTTAATAAGTCTACCGTTACCCTCGCAGGGTGCGGCTGCGAATCAAATAAAGACCTGTCTATCATGGCAATCTTCATCACTGGTATTTGCAAATGATAAATGAGGTTAGTCATTATTTCTGAGACATCAGCATCATCTGCGATCGCGCTAAACATCATGCCGACAAAATCAATACTTCTTTCATCAAGAAGATTCACCTGTTTATCAACAATACCACCATGCTCGTTACTAATGTCAGCGACTAACTCCTGTTTAATTTGTTCTGCGGTGAGATTTTCTTTGCCTTCATGTAATGACGTTATTTTACGCTGCAGTGAAGACAACGCTTTTACTACTTCCTTTCGTTCATAGCAGTTTTTTCCATTGAGGTCTCGCTGTGTTGGTGCGCGTAAAAATGAATCGGGGAGCTGTAGCTCCTCACCTGTTATGGTCATCTCGCCAGTCATAAATTCATTAACGATGCGGGCAAAATCATTATTCGTTCGAGGAATAAAATCAGTGGCTACATTGTTTTTTGGGTCGTAATAACTCGCTACCTGAGTTGAAATCTCATCGCCATCATTTTCAACGTCTGCCTGCTTCATTGTCTTTAAAATTATTTCAGGTAAAACACCATGACCAATGAAAATTTGATTAGCCGTTTTATACATAACACCCAATTTAGAACAGACTTCCTGGTCGAACAGCTTGTAAAAAACGAGTTTAACCTCAATATCCATGTCTATATTTTCAATTGTTTTTTGAAAAACCTCACAGATGTGCTTAGGGTCGAGCGATTCCTTTACAATGCTTTTTTCACTCATCAGCTCAAGATACTCAAGCCGTGCCTCAAGATTATTAACCTCATCACCAAACGAATTCATTGCCTGTGCGTGCATGGTAGTGATGGCAACCATCTCTTCCATTTCATCTTGGTCAACCAGGCTTAACTCGCCATTTTCATCAACAGTCAAATTTTCTTTTAGTGACGTTAGTGAATTATTTAGATTAAGAAAAAAGTGATGACGAATATCATTTTTGTCAGTACGGAAGATACGTGTGCAGTCCATGAATTTCATTCTATCTTCATTTGATGTGGCCTTTTCAGCCAGATCAAATAGTTTTTTATCTGCACTATTCAACATTTGATTGATCAATATCATCAAATGTTTGTTGACACTGGAGAACACCATATCTGCAATTTCTGCATATTTAGATTCTTGACTACTGCCTGATGAAGTAATACGTTGATTTGTCGTCATCATAATGATCCAAAAAACGATTAATGAGAAAACATGCATAATTCTGTTTTTTTATACAAAGCGCTGTATAAATAAACGCATAACATATGCTTTTTTTAATTTTGTTTGAATACATTTATTGCCAGCGACATCACTGTTAAGCCGAAGAATAGGCCTGTCAGTCGAAGTGCTGTAAATTTTAGGAATTTATATTTGTTGGTACTATTTAGAATTTAATAGTGAGAGGCGGATCCGTGTCCCCAACCTAACTATAGTTAATTATAATATTTTTTCAACATTTTTGACGATAAGTCGACAGCTATGCGTTGCCTTTTCCGACAGGCGGTATCCACCTGGCAGCATCGGCACCCATTATTTCCACGACATACCGGAAAACGAATACAACACCCGTTCATTTTTCACTATTTTTTTCTAACATGCTTTTTAAGTCAGCAAACGGGTTAAATTTGGCACTCGGTGCCTTTGCGCCAGCGAGTGCTATGCCCTTATTCGCCAGTTCTTCTGTTTGGCGCTGATGTTCATTATCATGGCAATACAGACATAACAATTCCCAGTTACTGCCATCAGAAGGATTGAAATCATGGTCGTGATTTTTGTGGTGTACCGTTAGCTCCCGAAGGTTGATACGGGTAAATTCTCTACTGCATCGCCCACATAGCCATGGGTACATTTTTAACGCCTGTTCTCGATAACCGTGACCGCGTTTTTCACTATCACTCCTGGCTTTTGCAACAACATCGTCTAGCTTTTTTCTGGACTGCTCTTTTTTGTCTGGCATTGTATTTCCCAACATTATTATCTCGCTTATTTCAATAAACCCACCATTGTAAAAAGCAACTATCTGTTAACTATAAAGCGTTGCATAAGTATTCGCAGTGTATGCTTTTGAAACACGCCGTATACGCCCCACATAGATGTGGGTAGTGCGGAAAATGCAGGAGCAATTTTCTGCTATCCCTATAGGCATT
>CAZMLD010000204.1:0-4528 GCA_964566975.1 uncultured Thiotrichaceae bacterium
AGATATGGCACAGTTCCGCCAATAAACAATCCAATGACGACTATCGGGTCTAACATGTTTTCAACAGATACGGGCAGCGTTGACTCCAGCCCCTGAATCACCATACCCAAAGAATCCCCAACCAGCACAACATCCACGCCAGAGGTATCCAGCAGTTGTGCAAAACTGGCATCGTAAGCCGTCAGACAGGCAATCTTTTCTTTAGTCTGTTTCATTTGTGCCAGTTGGCGCAGGGTCACTTTATTTTTATGGTTAATGTGTTTACTCATTTTAAGGTTCACCTGTAGAGCAGGGTAAGGCAGCAAACAACCCTTTTGTTAAGGAGTTTCTGATTATTAATCTAGTTGATGTACTAGCACGTGGCAGACAGAAGGGGAAACCACTGCTGTTTTTTATCATTCACGGTTCATTATATCTAAAGTGCCACCTGAGTCGGGTTAAAATAATGTCGCCCCGATTGCACCTCAATAATTCGCCGATACAATAATAAATAATCTTCCTCGTTGTTTGCAAAATCAATATCCGCCGCATTAACGATTAATAATGGGGCGTTATTGTACTGATAAAAAAATTGAATGTAAGCGTCGCACAATCTTTGCAAATATGCCGTTTCAATAAAACGTTCATGTTTTAAACCACGCTGTTGAATTCGATCAAGCAGTATTTCCACTGGCGCCTGCAAATAAACGACTAGATCTGGAGCTGGCACATCAATGGTTAAACTGGTGTAAACCTGCTGGTATAAGTCCAGCTCATCCGTGTCTAAAGTCAGCTCGGCGAATAAACGATCTTTCTCAATAAGGTAGTCAGCGACCCGCACCGGGTTAAACATATCACCCTGCTTCATTGCTTTTAACTGGCGTGCGCGTTGTAATAAAAAAAACAACTGCGTTGGTAGTGCAACCGCAGCGGGGTTTTCATAAAATTTTTCAATAAAGGGGTTGTCACTGGCATCTTCAAGTATCAAATCACAACCAAACGAAAAACCAAGTTTTTTCGCCAGTGTTGTTTTGCCTACACCTATTGGCCCTTCAATGACAATAAAACCAGGCGGCGTTAGCGCTTCCTTTGCTAGATTATTTTCAAGTGTAGAAACCATCAGCCCTTACCTTCTATTTCTCGCAAAAAATAGCAGGAAAAATCGGCACTGACATCATTGCTTAGTTTTACCATTTCACTTAACTGCCCAATACCTGGCACAATAATGTCGGGATTTATTTTCAAAAGTGGCATATATACAAAATCACGCAGGCAAACACCGGGATGTGGCACTGTTAATTTCTCTGTTTTTATCTGCAACTCGGCGTATAACAAGATATCTAGATCAATGCTACGCTCACCCCAATGTCGAGTTTTTAGCCTGCCCTGTTGCTGTTCAATTTTCTGGCAACATGTTAATAACTTGGCAGCGCTCAGCATGGTCTTTATTTCAACGACCGCATTAATATAATCAGGTTGATCTTCTGGCCCCATTGGTCTGCTTGCAAAATAGCCAGAATCTGTGATTACCTTTGTTGTAACTAAATGATTCAAGGCGCTCATCGCCATTTTTATTTGCACATGCGGCTGCGCTAAATTACTGCCCAGACCGATGTAAGCCGTGTTAGTTTTCATCCTTTACTTGCTAATTTTACGCAAATCAGGCGGATGTTCCTGACGAGTCAGACTGCGTCGATTTTTTAGCAGGGGTACGACGTTTTTTACTTTTCCCACTGCGCTTTTTTGCTGTGCTAAACAGTGTTTTTTTCTGTTGCTCGGCTGTTTGAGTTTGTAGCTCTGTCCACCATTTGCAGTCCGCCTTTAAATCTTCAGCGCCCTTTCCTTCTGCCGCCTGTGCTCGAATACATAAAAAATCATATCCTGCTCGAAATTTTTCGTGTTCTAATACGGCTAACGCACGTTTTCCAGCGCGATAATGAAGCCGAGTCTGTAAGCCCCAGATGTCTCGCATGGTTGAAGTAAAGCGTTTGGGTATAGAAACACTGCTCGCTTGCTGGCGTAATACCTTTGTCGCTATCTTTTGTATCGCAACCGAATACGGTACCCCATCAGCAACCATTTCCCTGGTGCGTGAACTGACTGGTTGCCATAACAATGCTGCCAGCAAAAAGGCTGGGGTCACTCGCATATTATTTTTTATGCGCTTGTCGGTATTTGTCATCGCCGTGAACAGCATGTTTTTAACGTTAACATCCTGTTTAATGGCTTCATCTGCCGCAGGGAACAGGTATTGCAATAAATCAAACTCCAGTAGCTGTTCAAAACTAGCTACCGCATTACCTGAGTGGAACAGTTTTAATACTTCTTCATATAATCTGGCGGCAGGAATATCCTGTAATAAATACCCAAGCTCAGCAATGGGATTTTTGCTTTGCTGGTCAATTGTAAAACCCAGTTTGGCGGAGAATCGCAGTGCCCGTAACATTCTAACGGGGTCTTCTCGGTAACGGGTTTGCACATCACCAATCAAACATAGCCGCTGGTTTTTTATGTCTTCATAACCACCAACAAAATCAATCACACTAAAATCTGAGATGTCGTAATACAATGCATTGGCAGTAAAATCTCGTCGCCAGACATCATCCGCCAGTTCACCAAAAACATTATCCCGAACTATGCGGCCATGCTCATCTTGGATGCCATCCTGGATGCCCGACTGCATGTCTGGTGGTGTCATATCATGGTTGGCGCGATAAGTTGCAACTTCAATAACCTGTCGCCCAAAATGAATATGCGCCAGCCGAAAACGGCGACCGATTATGCGACAGTTACGAAATAATTTGCTGACCTGCTCTGGTGTGGCATCCGTTGCTACGTCAAAATCTTTTGGCGTAATGCCCAGTAATAAATCGCGCACTGCGCCACCCACTAGGCAGGCGTGGAAACCCGCTTTATGCAAGCGGTATAAAACTTTCAGGGCATGGTCATCGATGTTGTCGCGCGATATTGTATGCTGCCCACGGCTAAGAACAAGCGCATGATGCACTGTCGAATTTCTGGCAGCGCTACTGGCAGTGCCGGACTTTTTCTTTGTTTTTTTCTTACCTTTAGTAGTGCCGCCACCTTGGCTCGGTGCTAAATGCCGTCCATCCTTGGACATGTTCGACTGCCCTGTGGCTTTCGAGGCAGCACGTGAACGTCTCGATGCTTTGACTTTTTTCTTTAGTGATTTTATCCAGTTCAGCATGCTTTAATCAATTTCTTTTAATATTAACGTTAAACCATCACCAATAGTGAGCAGGCTTTGGCTGATACGATCATCGTCTTTTAACAGTTGGTTAAAATGGCGAATGGCGCGTGTTGTTGCTTCGGTGTTTTCAGGGTCGGCAACCGCGCCAGACCACAGGGTATTATCTACCGCGATAATCCCGCCTTTTCTTAATAGTTGCAGCGCCATTTCATAATACACGGTGTAGTTTTGCTTATCGGCATCGATAAAAATAAAATCAAATGATTTTTTTTCGCCGTTATCAAGTAGCATCTGTAATGTCTGCTGCGCAGGCTGGAGCTGTAAATCAATTTTATTTTCCAGCCCAGCCAAAGCCCAGTACCTTGCCGCGACATCTGTCCATTGTGGTGAGGTATCACAACAGATTAATTTGCCATTTTCAGGCATGGCACTGGCAATACAGATTGAGCTGTAACCGGTAAACGTGCCAATTTCAATGGCACGCGTAGCTGCCATCAATTTGATTAACAGAGACATAAATTGCCCCTGCTCTGGCGAAATTTGCATGGCTGAATATTCCATCTCTGCGGTTTCCTGGCGCAGCTGTTGCAACAGCGTTGGCTCATTGATAGAAACAGCTGAAAGATAGTCGTAAATGCGATCGTCAATGGACAGCGTTCGATTACTCAAGAAAAAACACCTGAAAATATTCTTATAAGTGAAAATTATACCAAAAACAGCGTTCTATAGACACTGTACAGCATCAGTCTGATGAATGGGTGAAATATGCTTATATTGGCAATTTGATGCTGCCATCACGGCGATAATCACAATAATCAAGCAGTATCTGCCGATGATCAAATGCCAGTTCCACATCGATATTAAACGGGTCAAACAATGCGATATCTTTCGCATCATCTGCGGCTATCGGTTTGCCCGAAGCATTACCGACAAAAACAGCGCTGGCGGTATGCCCTCTAGAGTCACGCCTGGGGTCTGAATAAAGTCCCAGTAAAATATCAAGTTCGACTTCTAGACTGGTTTCTTCTAAAGCCTCTCGACGAGCTGCGCTGCTGATGGTTTCGCCAACATCAACAAAACCGCCAGGAATCGCCCAGCCATAGGGTTCAAATTTTCGCTGGATGAGGAGAATGGGTTTATCATCAATGAGTGGCAGCTCGATAATCACATCCGCAGTCAACAGGGGGGTAACAGGTCGAGCCATAATATTATTCTCTATGTGAGAAGCGGTGAGTTCATTATAAAAATGACCGTTACTTTATCAAGCATTTTTTTGGAGTGCCTAATTATTTCCACTCCATATTTATGACTGCTTTTTAAAGTGTCTCAACTGTTCAC
>CAZMLD010000205.1:0-4521 GCA_964566975.1 uncultured Thiotrichaceae bacterium
TTGGCATCGTATTAATGTGGCTGACCCGCATTGCTTTCGACCGTATCTCGTTCCCACAATTGTCTTTACACGATGAAATCATTAAAGGCAATATGTCCGCCAGCATTATTGATGCCTGCAATATGATTGCGACTGCCATCATTATTAAAAGTGCCATGACCTGGGTGTGGGTGAGCGAAGGCCTGCTGTTTGCCATCATCGCGGTTATTGTCAGCTTTATTGCATCACAGGCGATCATGGCACTGGCAACACTGTATCGGGTTAAAAAGTTTGAAAAACGCCACTCGAATAGTTCGGACAAAGACGATCCAAAAAATATGCAGTTGCACAGCGCCATTGAAAACAACAATGTGGCACTGGCACTGCGCTTTAGCGCCTATCGAATTGGTGTCGCGCTGGCAGTGAGTGCGGCTTTTGCCGTGGTCTCCTATGATACTGAGCACTTTGTTAAGGTGTTTTTAATCTGGTTCGCGGTGGCGCTGGTTTTCTTTGTGCTGTTGACACTGATCGCAACCATCATTCGCTACGCAGTTTTATACGGCATTAATGTCGGCGATGAAGTTGGCAATAAAGGCAATATTGCCATTGGTGTCATCGAAGGCAGTATCTACATTGTGGTGGGTTTGTTGCTGGTCGGTTTGATTGGTGCCTGAAGGAAAAAAACGACTACGCGCACATTCCGCACGACTATTAACGGCGCGGCAACGACTGCTAGCCTTTATTGTTCTGGCGTTTATCGTTGACTATATCCCCCTTCTCAACTTGCCTTTTTTGTGGAGCCAAACTTTCTTTCATGAAATAAGCCACGGTCTGACTGCCTTATTGACTGGTGGTAGCATTCACAATATACACCTCAGCTTCAACGGCTCAGGCACTTGCACCACTAGCGGTGGCTGGCTTTTTTTGATTACCTTTACCGGTTATGCCGGTAGTGCCTTATGGGGTATGTTTGTCTACCGTGCGGCCGATACGCTGTCCGGCAACAGTGCCAAAATCATGACATGGCTGATGCTCAGCATGCTTATCATTACCCTGGTATTATGGGCGCGTGACATCTCCACGATCATTATACTGCTCATTTTATTGCTGATGTATGCCACACTGTTACGCAAAACCTTATGGTTCAACATAACGTATTTTCTTCAGCTAGTGGGTGTTTTTGTTTTGTTAGAAGCCATTCGCAGCCCATTGTATTTGCTGGATGGACGTGACTTGGGTGATGGTGCAAGCCTTGCCGAGCAAACTTTTCTGCCGGAATTTTTCTGGGTGGTTATCTGGTTCGGCATTGCCCTTGCCTGCTTGTATCAGTTGTGGAAAGCAAGTGATGAGAAAATAGCTTCAACGCATTTTTCTTAAAAGATAGCGGTAGAAAGATAAACTACAAAAAGATAAATTGTCGTCACTCAGGCGTATTATTCGTTGCCCGTCGCGCCCGCACAGCCTCTGCCAGCTCCCGCAAACACAGCTCCGTATTTCCCCAAGAAATACAGGCATCCGTGACACTTTGCCCATACGTTAACAGTTGTCCCTCAGTCACATCTTGGCGACCTTCCACTAGGTGGCTCTCCAGCATCACACCCATAATACGATGGTCACCGTTCGCCACTTGCGAGGCCACATCGTTACAGACCGCTAACTGACGGCGGTAGTCTTTCATGCTGTTTGCGTGTGAGCAGTCCACCATCATTAGTGGTTTCAAACCGTGCGCTTCCAGTTGCTCGGCAGCATGCTGGATATTTTTTGCATCATAATTAGGTTGTTTGCCGCCACGTAAAATGATGTGGCAATCATGGTTACCTTTGGTTGAAAAAATAGCAGAGTGACCCTGTTTGGTTAACGACATAAATACGTGTGGGTTGGACGCAGCATTAACCGCATCAATCGCTATTTTAAAGCCGCCATCGGTACTGTTTTTAAAACCAACCGGGCAGGATAAACCCGAAGCCAGTTCACGATGCCCCTGACTTTCTGTGGTGCGTGCGCCAATGGCTCCCCAGCTAACCAGGTCAGCGATGTATTGTGGGCTAATCAGGTCGAGATATTCTGTGCCAGTAGGTACCCCGGCTATCGCTAGGTCACGCAGCAACTGTCGAGCGAGCCGTAAACCTTTATTAATTTTAAAACTACCGTCCAAGTCTGGATCATTAATCAGGCCTTTCCAGCCAACTGTTGTTCGTGGTTTTTCAAAATAGACACGCATGATGATGCATAAGTCACCAGCCAGCTCATCTATCATAGCTTTTAATTTACCAGCATATTCTCTTGCCGCGTCTGGATCATGAACGGAACAGGGGCCAACAACAACGACTAGGCGGTCATCATTACCATGCAATATGTTATGTATTGCGTGGCGTGCATGGTAAACCGTTTGTGATGCCTGTTCATCCGTAGGGTATTCTTCGTGAAGCTTTATCGGTGGTAATACTTCCTGGAGGCCTGTAATACGGACATCATCGGTTTTAAAAATCATTGTTTAACTCGTAATCTAAAATATTTTTAAGCCGCAATTATATAGGAATAGCGGACTTTACACGATGCTGATTTAGGGGGAAAAAAAGTGTCTTTTTTTCGCAGAGAGTGCTAGGGGGCGTTCTCAATTACCTGTATGAGCGCGATTTCGAGGTGTTTTTTACGCTGACAAGGCGCAATGAGGAGTAATAGTTGCTCTATTGCGACGATTTTCAACGCAGTCAGCGTGAAAAATAACCGAAATAACGCCGTACACGGTGATTGAGAACGCCCCCTAGGTTTGCCAGTGCCGTAATAATGACGGCAATTCATGCAGGCTATTAATCACCGCATCAGGCTGGCACTCTGCTAGTGGCCAGTTATGATTCTGTCGATTAAGCCATATTGCTAACGAACCCGCTGCTTTTGCACCAGAAATATCTTGCACCGGATGGTCGCCGACATGAACCATATGTTGCGCCTCGATATTCGTCAGTTTTTGTACCTGCCAATAGATATCAGGCTCAGATTTTAACTTGCCCACTGTGGCTGAGTTTAGTGTCAGATCAAACCAGTGGTCGACACCTGTTGCTACGGTGCTGGCATTACCATTGGTTAAACTAGCCAAAATATACTCTTTTTTCAATTCATCCAGCACCGGTTTGACATCATCAAATAACGTAACCTGCTGTCGTGCATCATAAAATATTGCAAATGCTGGCTCTATCCAGTCACCACTCAACTCAAGCTCATCGGCTAATCGTTCAAATGATTTAATTCGCAGTTGTGTTAAATCATGTGCCAGTGTTGAATATTCATCTAACAACAAACGCCTTTGCTCTCGCAGTTGCTCTATATTATAGCGCTGCGTAATAGCGGGGACATGCGCTGACAACCACTGGTATAAGCACTTTTCTGCACGCTCAACAGTTGGAAAACACGGCCATAGAGTGTCGTCGAGGTCGAAGCTTATTACTTTGATTATTTTTGGCATGTCGCGAAAATACAGTTTGAGTTTACCCTCAAAGTACACCACTAAATGGCGTTAGGAGATCAAAAGCAAGTCTGTTATTTTGAGCTCAGGAAGCTGAAATCAAGCAAGTTCTGCTCAGATGCTTTCTCTAGCACTGACAGCCTCTGCCGATGAAATATTGTTGTAACCCGTTTCGACTTGACTGACATCAGGCGACATTATCTCAGGCGGTAAATTTTTCACTGCTGTTTCGGTTGCAATAACGCCAGTTACATTCCTCGAAATAGTCAACCCATGAATATTCTTAGCCGAAAAATTCACTAGGTAGGCATCCCGTCGCTCTTTACTTCTATATTTTTCTAACGCTGTAATCGCTGACTGTTTATCAAAAAAATAACCGAATCTAACGTTATAACGATTTTTTTTATCAGGATGGCCTGACACATAAGCATCTAAATACTGTGACTGTAAAGCTTTTACTTTATTTTCAGCATTAAGCCGATGCTGAAACACACCAACCTGAATAGAGTATTTGATGTTGCCTAGCACGCTCGCTTCTACCACCTCATCCAGCTTACCTTGAAAGCTCGGTTTATTCTGGAGGTGATCGGGAATTACTGTTTCTTTATTGCTGGAAACAGACTTTTGTAATTCAGCAACGTTATTCACTGCACCACTTTTCGATTCTAACAGTGGCCTGTCAACATCGATTTCTGCGCCAGCTAAGATTACGGCAGGCAATTGCTGTTCGATGTCACTTTTCAGAAAGGACGTGGCAGCGGGTAAAGCCAGTGTCTTAACATTAGGTCCTGTTGTATAAAAAGTGCTAGCCTGCTGATAGCCACTAAAAAAACCTACTGCAAAAATACTAACCACGGCGAGCACGGTGATAAAAATAAATTTTATCAGGCCTTTGTTATCAATTAAAATGGGAGCCATTTTCTTTTCCTTAAGCGTTAATGTTCATGCATCGCTGTTAATTTTAAAAAAATCTTGAATTTATGTTCAAAGTGCAGATAACACTAAACAAGCAGCGGGTTTAAAAATCACATGCTGCACCCTACTCACTATTTTTTAATGCCTATCCACTGATACCAGTG
>CAZMLD010000206.1:0-4488 GCA_964566975.1 uncultured Thiotrichaceae bacterium
AAACAGAGAGTAGTGATGTAAGCATCACCATAATTCCACCAAAAGCAAAAAGTGTGCGTTCCACTGACATAATAGCGCCTCGTTAAGTATGTGTTATTAATAGTAAGGCTAGTATAACGTAAGTGGCAGGCTACTCGCTATATACTGTTCAGCTCATGTTACTCGACCCATAATTATTAGCTCGGATGTCATCTACCGCCTGAAAACACTGCAGGTATTAATCATTGCATAAGTTTTCGCTGCATGTTTTTGTGACTGTCCGTAGCATGGACGCTACCGTCAAGCCTATAGGGATATATTTATGGCGTGCCACAAAAGTATGTGGCGAAAACTTATGCAACAATTAATACAACCAACAATCAACTAGCTGCTGCGCTGTTAATGCTTTGTTGTACCGATTATTTTTACAGTTCTGCAAATTACTATAAGATAACTGGCATGAACCTTCCCCAGACTGACGACTATCAATCACTGCTGTTAAATGACACCGCCTTGTTGGACGTGCGTGCGCCCGTTGAATTTAAGCAGGGCGCATTCCCTTTTGCTGAAAACTTCCCTTTAATTAATGACGCAGAGCGCGAAAAAATAGGCATTCAATATAAAAACCTGGGGCAGGATGAGGCCATCAAACTAGGTCACCAGATGGTTCGGGGAAACACAAAAGAGCAACGTATCAAACACTGGCAGAACTTTGTTCAATTACACCCTCATGGCGTGCTTTATTGCTTTCGCGGCGGCATGCGCTCCAAAATCTCTCAGCAATGGATTTATGAAAAAACCGGCATTATCTACCCCAGAATAACAGGTGGCTATAAAGCCATGCGGCGTTTTTTAATTGACGAACTGGCGGTTTCTGCATTACACATCAACCCTATTATGCTTGGTGGCCGAACGGGCATTGGAAAAACCCTGTTACTTAAAAAAATAACACAGCAGATTGATCTCGAACACATCTTCCACCATCGCGGCTCGGTCTTTGGCAACCACGCCACACCGCAGCCGTCACAAATTGATGTCGAAAACAGGCTTTCCATTGCCTTGCTTAAACAGCGCAACAAACAGCACAAGCAACTGCTGTTTGAAGATGAAGGCACTCATATAGGCTCAAGAGGGATTCCTGATGTATTATTTAAAAAAATGAAACAGTCGCCCATTGTGCTACTGGAAGCGAACATTGAGGACCGAGTCAATATTACCTACCAAGAATACATTATTGACGCTTTAACTGAGTATCAGGCATATCATGGTCAACAGCATGGTTTTCACATCTGGGCAGAAAAATTACATGACTCTGTCGATAAAATACAACGGCGGCTGGGCGGAGCCCGATATAAGTCACTCAAAGCCTTATTAACGGATGCAATTACACAGCAGCTATCAACAATGACTGCCGAATATCATAAAGACTGGATAAGGTTTTTACTGGTTGATTATTATGACCCCATGTATGACTTTCAATTAGCCAAAAAACAGCAGCGCGTCGTTTTTAGGGGTGTTGCCGACGACGTACTGGCTTATTTAAAACATCAACAATTAACATGACACCAATAGGCGGCGCTTAAAACAGCTTAAACCAGCGGTCACTGGCCGTCTGAAACCCATCAATAGCCCTGGCCGATAAACCCAGCAAATAAACCCGCGCAGGCTAAGCTAAATCATCCAGCAATGACTGACGAAGACCACTAGCCACAGGGTTGACTGTTTGCTGATAATTTTTATGGTCAACACCCGCTAACAGCGTAGCGCCTGATTTCACCGCAGCGATCATGCTGCTGGTCAACTCGAAACGTAAAAAATGCACTGCCGAGGTTTTTTCGAGATTATCTCGCTCTAGGTCCTCATCGGCAATGGCAAAAACTTTGTCATAAGCTTCAACCTGTAGCCAGACCAGGCGTTCAATACCGATTAACCGAGTCAGCTGTCGCTGCCGTTCTTCAACCGCAGGATACTGAATCAACAGGGTTGCTTTCCAGTTTGTGCCATCAGGAATTAACGGGTTATAAACCGCCAGCTCTTCGTTAATGCCAGCAGCATTAAATGTTTTCTCTGCTCTTAACATTTCCTGCACCTGATACTGCATGGTGCGCCAGTCTTCAAATGACAGTAATAGGTTTTCGCCTAACTCAAGACGGCGGTTTTCTTTATGCGCGATTATCTTTTTGCGATAGTCATCGCGCATGTCAGCATATTGTTCTAGGCTGTATAAATCTTCACGTGTAAGTTTATTCATAAGCATTTTGTGATGGTGATTTTTTAGGTTCAGGGCTATATATCGTAAGCTTTTCGCACCAGCGAAACAGGGTGCACGGGTTTCGTGCCATCCGCCAGTCCTGCTTCTATGTGATGCCCTGCCATGGCGCAATCACTGGTGTAAACATCGGCGTTATTCTGTTTGACTTTATTGACCACTGGTTTGCAAATTTTCATCGCCGTGTCATGAAACTCACTTTTAAACGTGTAGGTACCATCATGACCCGAGCAACGCGCAATCGGCAACACTTCAGTACCCGGAATGAGCTGTAAAAGATCCCGCGTTTTCATACCTATACGCTGCACCCGTTGATGGCAGGCGACATGATAGGAAATTTTACCCAGCGGGATTTTAAAATCGGTCTTGAGTTTACCCGCTTTGTTACGCAGCATAAGGTATTCAAAGGGGTCGAACATCGCCTGCTGCACTTTGATTACATCCTTTTCATCAGGGAACATCAAAGGCAGTTCCTGCTTAAACATCAAGGTACAGGAGGGCACGGGAGTAACAATATCCCAGCCCTCATCAACAAGCTGTGCGAGAATTTTTATGTTGCTGTCTTTGGCTAGAGTAACGGCGCTAAGATCACCCAGCTCAAGTTTTGGCATGCCGCAACACCTGGTGTTTTGTACCAGCTGTACCTGTAGATCGTTGTGCTCAAAAACCTTGATCAGGTCTTCACCAATTTGCGGCTCATTGAAATTACCATAACAGGTGGCAAATAAGGCGACTTTGCCAGTGGTGGTGGCAGTCGCCTCAGCGTACTGATTATTATGTTTTCTCTTTTTATCGCGTTTAAGCAGGGTGCGGGAATGATATTCGGGCAGCACAGCATCGGGATGTATACCCAGTGTTTTATCCAGCAGTTTGCGACTTAGTTTATTACGATTAACGGCATTAACCGTTTGCGTGATGACTGGGATACTGGCAAATTTGCCCAGCGCATCGGTTGAGGTCATCAGTTTATCGCGCCGTTTTATTTCGCCTTTTTTAAACTTGATGGCTTTGGCGCGTAACATCAGGTGCGGAAAGTCCACATTCCATTCATGGGGTGGCACATAGGGGCATTTGGTGAGATAACACAGGTCACACATGAAACAATGGTCAATAACTTGCCAGTAATCTTCTTTTGCTACACCGTCAACCTCCATGGTGTCTGACTCATCAACGAGGTCAAACAAGGCAGGAAAAGAACCGCACAGGCTGACACATCGACGACAACCATGGCAAATATCAAATACCCGTTCGAGCTCCGTAAAAAGGCTGTCCTCATTCCAGAATTTCGGGCTGTTCTGTCCTAGCGGATGTCTGGTGGGGGCTTCTAAACTACCTTCTCTAGCCATAATAATTGCCTCATACACTTCTTTTTATCCAGTGGGACAAAAAAAGACCAGCCATAATTGACTGGCCTTTTAGTATTACGCCAAGAGCCTTGTCGGTTTTATCAGTCCATGCCGTCCAGTGCTTTCTGGAAACGATTAGCGTGTGAGCGCTCTGCTTTTGCCAGTGTTTCAAACCAGTCGGCGATTTCACCAAAACCTTCATCACGCGCGGTTTTCGCCATACCTGGATACATATCGGTGTACTCGTGGGTTTCGCCAGCAATCGCGGCTTTCAGATTATCATCGGTACCGCCAATCGGCAGGCCGGTAGCTGGGTCGCCGGTTTCTTCAAGATATTCAAGATGACCGTGCGCATGACCCGTTTCACCTTCAGCGGTGGAGCGAAATACGGCCGATACATCGTTATATCCTTCTACATCGGCTTTGGCTGCAAAATAGAGATAACGGCGGTTGGCCTGAGATTCGCCAGAAAAAGCGTCCTTCAGGTTTTGTTCGGTCTTGCTGTCTTTAATGCTCATTTTCATCTCTCCTGTATGCGAAGTTAGTCTTATATAGCGAGTAAACCTGACAAACCGTTAGATTGATTCTAAATCTACTATTTTTTGAAGTCAAGCACAAAACAATACCAACAAAGGCAGAAGCCTAAGACACAATTCGCTTAAATTTTCTGTATTTATCTGACTTTTTCAGCCTCTGGGGGTGTATTGGTATCAACAATAACCTATCATTCAGCTTCGCTTATTTTTAAATTGACGCAGCTGCACTCATAAGGCAAATTCAAGGCGCATAGGCAACAGCTGCGAGCTGCCGCCTTAGCACTAGGAGCTTGTCCGAGAATGGAAGCCGTAGCGAAAATCACAGAAAGGTCATAAACTGAGCTTATTGAATGAGGCG
>CAZMLD010000207.1:0-4474 GCA_964566975.1 uncultured Thiotrichaceae bacterium
AACATGCAGGAATGACGGGGTAAGTCACTTTGGTATTTCTGGGTTACAATAAAAACCCACTCAATATGGCATAGACCCCTTAAATAACACCTGACTGCTACACTATCAAAAATGCTTTTCTCCTGAGTAACTATAGCTACTGAAGTATGTACTGTATGTTTTTGACCAGAAAGTTGCCGCAACAGTTGATATCGTCTGGGTGAAGCAGAGGCGAGAATAATTTGAGCAGACTGTTGCATTTGTATTTTTTAAACGCTCAGGCTCGGTGATAAGGGTGGTTGTTTAAAATGCTCCAGGCGCGATAAATTTGCTCCAGCAGAATGACTCGCACCAAAGGATGTGGAAAGGTCAGCGGTGACAGCGATATTTTTAACGAAGCCTGTGACCGCAGTTCGTCAGACAGCCCGTCTGGGCCACCGATAACGATGGAAATATCCTGCCCCTGCTGTAACCAGGTGTCTAATAAAGCTGAGAATTTCATGGTTGTCACTGGCGTACCCATGACATCCAGTACCACCAGTAATGAACCTTTGGGAACGGCGGCCAGTAAATGCCTGCTTTCATCGCGAATAATTCGGGAAATATCAGGATTTTTTCCACGTTTTATCAGTGGTAACAGCATTGTGTTGATTGTTATCAATGCTGGTAGACGTTTGATAAAGTCATGACTGGCAGTGTCCACCCAGTCAGGCATTTTATTGCCCGTAGCGATCAGGTTTATTTTCACTGTATTTAGGTGTTAATCACTAACTAAGATCCGATTCCCGGCGCTGTGCAACCGCATCAACAGACCATAAACTTTCAAGGTCATAATACTCACGAACCTGACGCTGCATGACATGCACAATAACATCACCCAGATCCACCAGTACCCACTCGCCTTCCGTTGTACCTTCAACACCCAACGCGGTTCTATTGGCATTTTTTGCTTCCAGCGCAACGTTGTTGGCTATGGACTTAACATGGCGACTTGACGAGCCAGTCGCGACAATTATCCAGTCGGTGATGGTGGTTTTTCCCTGTACATCGAGCACCGTTATATCTTCCGCTTTCAAATCCTCAAGCGCATGAAGAGCCAGTTTTTTCAAGTCATCAATGTTCGTACTATTTATTGTCATACCATTACATATCTCTTAAGGCGTCTTTTTAAGGAGACTTTGATTAAGTTAATAAAATTTGAGCGCAGGAAAAACAGTCGCTATTTCGTCGAAATGAGCGGCAATAGCCATCTATTGCTGCTATCTTCGGCGGGAACAGGGGCAACTTTAACAAGTTCAAAATGATTAGACTTGTCAGAGGTTCCTTAATATTCTACATACGTCAACTGGCACCCAGTCACTGACATCCTCACCTTTTAACAGCTTTTCTCTAATTAACGTAGAAGATACATCCAGTTGAGGCACTGATTTTAACAGGATTTTACCGGTTTCACGCGGTCTTATTGCTGCCACCTGTGACACCATTTTCGCCGACAGAAAATCATAGTCATGCGCGCTCATGTGACTGTTAATGCTGTTTTTATGATAACCAGGGCGCGTCGTTACCACTAGATTACAAAAATCAAACAACGAACGCCATTGAAACCAAGTCGGAATACTTATAAAAGCATCCAGCCCGATAATTAAACACAAATCTTCATCTGGGAAATCGTCAACCAGGGACTGCAATGTATCAACCATATATGAAGGCCCATCACGCTTTAGCTCACGTTCGTCAACCACGACCCCAGCATAACCTTGCAATGCCAGCTTCAATAAGGACAAACGCTGCTCAACATCCAGCCAAGGCGAAGCACGATGCGGCGGCATACGATTAGGAATAAAGCGCAGCTGGGTTAGGTGCAGCGCCTGTTTTATACTAAGCGCAGGTTTGATGTGGCCATAATGAACGGGGTCGAAGGTACCGCCAAAAATTCCGATCACGATAATAATTTTACTGTGTGCAAGAGCCTCAAATAATCCTTACGTTTTGTCATTAGTGCTTGTTCATTGACGTATATTCCCGTCACCCAGCACGACATATTTCAAACTGGTCAGCCCGTCCAGCCCGACTGGGCCACGCGCATGTAACTTGTCAGTACTAATACCAATTTCAGCACCCAAGCCGTATTCAAAACCATCAGCAAAACGGGTTGATGCATTCACCATCACTGAGCTTGAATCCACTTCGCGCAAAAATCGGCGTGATTTACTGTAATTTTCAGTAATAATGGATTCAGTATGCTGCGAACTATACTGGTTGATATGCTCAATCGCCGCGTCGATATGCTGAACCACTTTAATTGACAGGATGGGAGCCAGATATTCTGTTGACCAGTCTTCTTCCACCGCCGCTTTAATGTCAATATTTCTGTCGTTTAACAACTGCTGGGTTGACTCACAACCACGTAACTCGACACCTTCATCAACATACATTTTAGCCAAATCAGGTAGAATTTCGCTAGCAATCGACTCTGCCACCAGCAGGGTTTCCATGGTATTACAGGTACCATAACGTTGCGTTTTGGAATTAAAAGCAACGCTCAGCGCTTTCTCTGCATCCGCTTCATCATCGATATAAACATGGCAGATGCCATCAAGATGTTTAATAACCGGCACTTGAGACTCGTTGCTGACACGTTCAATCAGACTTTTTCCGCCGCGAGGAATAATAACATCGACGCAGTTTTTTAGACGTAACAACTCACCGACTGCCGCACGATCGGTGGTTTCAATCACCTGCACCACATTTTCTGGTAAACCGGCAATCTCAAGCCCTTTTTTGATACAGAGCGCAATCGCTTGGTTGGAATGAATCGCCTCAGAACCCCCACGAAGTATCACCGCATTACCCGATTTTAGACAAAGCCCAGCCGCATCGGCGGTCACATTAGGACGCGACTCATAAATAATGCCAATAACGCCCAAAGGCACGCGCATCTGCCCCACCTGAATACCCGATGGGCGATAAGCCAGATTTGAGATCACACCAATAGGGTCGGGCAATGTGGCTATCTGGCGCAATCCTTCAGCCATCAACACAATACGCTCATCGGTTAGCGCCAGACGATCCAACAAGGCTGCCGCCAGCTGTTTTTCTTTGCCCGCGGTCAGGTCGAGTTCATTGGCTTTTTTCAGCTTATCCGCTTGCGCCAGTATTTCATCAGCGATGGACGCCAGTGCCAAGTTTTTCTGCTCGGTACTCGCCTTACCAATAGCTCGGGAAGCCTCGCGCGCGGCTCGACCCACGTCTGACATATAACGGCCAACATCATTAACTATGTCACACGTCATGGTTTCAATATTTGTCTTCATAAGTCTATATGTCAGTAAATTAGAATATCTGTGTTTATTATATCCGATGCAAGATGATGGTTTAGATAATTTTGAACGCTATTTATAGAGCATGTTACACAGGCTCACACACGATATTTTTAATGAGAACCACCAAGATCACCGTGGCTTCTTGCCAAGACGACGCCTTGCCCCGTTTAGCGCAGGCAACAGACATCACCGCCTTCGGATACAGGCAGAAAAATCCTCATCGGTAGCACAACGCTGCGCCCGTTCCGTTATTAAGAAATATTCACGCGCTTCGTGCATTGGCAAATGGCTATTGAGAAGGCCTGCATTGTAGATCACCTGACCAGAAAATTCGGTGAGCAAATAGCCCAGATTCCACCATGGAATAACTCTGTCTGTAAATTTACGCACATGCTGCACGATATTGGTCATGCAGTTATTTGTTATCGTATTATAGAACTCTGGCTCAGAAGCGAGCTTTTGAGCACGTGTTAGCATATCAACAAAGACCTGACGCACTATTTTTTTGTCTGCTTTTATAGGAAACAGGCGGACTTTATTTTTTCTGTGGTTTGTTCTCAATTTAATTACATCAGATTCGTCAGCAATGATATAAACCAGCTCGTACTTTCGCAATAGACCTTTTGCTATGCTAAAGTTTTCGCCTTCCTCTCGACGTATTTCAGCCGAAATGGAAATATAGCTACCATCTTTAAAACCAAACGAAACGAGCGTATGAGCCGCCCCGAACAAACCAAATGATTCAACCATAAACCAGGCCGACTGAATTTCATCAAGGTTAAATACCTTGTCATAAAATAACACGTCAAAATCTTCGCTAGATCGGTAATGAATATTCCTGATATTTTTAATGTTGACCAAATTACCATTAAACGTAATATCCGCCAGCACCTGTTGATCTGACGCCCAGTTTCTATCCAGTTTAGGAGTAGCAAACACCCCGTGAACAACATACGCCAGAACCAGGACCGCAAGACAAATTGTTAAAAACATTTTCAATTAATATTCCGAGAACAGGTTTCATTTAGCGAGGACAAATTTAAAATCACAGCCACAGGGTTCGTGTTCCTATGTAGGGGTTTGGGTTAACTATTAAATGGGGTTTATACCATATTGTGTGGACTTTTATTGTGACCAAAGAATTATCCTTCCCGTCATTCCTGCATGTTTTT
>CAZMLD010000208.1:0-4441 GCA_964566975.1 uncultured Thiotrichaceae bacterium
TCAAGATACAATATAGGTTAGTACACGCCATGGCTATTTACTACGGATACAGGGGGGGGGATAGTTAGCCGACTCAAGCTTTAAGGTTTTCGATTGAGCAGGTAAAAAGGCTATCATCAACTCCCTGGATTCAAGCCCACCCATTGCATTAATCTCAGCTAAAAAATTGTTTGAACACGCGGTATAAATAAAACGCATCCCAACGGCCGGCTAACTCACGAATTGAGTGCATGGCAAATGTAGGTACGCCAACATCCACCGTTTTTACGCCAATTTCACTGGCTGTTATCGGCCCAAGCGTGCTGCCACAGGCCATATCGGAACGCACTACAAATGATTGAACCGGAACATCAGCTAGCTGACACAAACGTTTAAACAGGGCGCTGGTTTCACTGTTGCTGGCATAACGCTGATTAGCATTGACTTTAATCACTGGGCCGTTATTCAGTATCGGGCCATGATTAGCATCATGTTTATCGGCATAATTTGGGTGTATACCATGCGCGTTGTCGGCGGATATCATGGTGCTGTTGGCTATCATGCGAGCAAAGTTTTCACCACTGTCAGCCTCACTGCCAGTCAGTCGTTGTAAAACTAAGCTAAGAAAAGAACCTTGGGCACCTGCCGCAGACATGCTGCCTACTTCTTCATGATCGTTACACACTAATAAGCTATTTTGCTCATAATCGTTATGTACTAATGCCATCAAGCCAGTGTAACAGCTAAGCAAGTTGTCCAGACGCGCACTGGCAATAAAATCATCATGCAAACCAATAACTGCTGGTGCTTGTACATCGTAAAAGCTTAATTCATAATCCAGTATTTTTTCCGCTTTGTTTTTTGCTGTAAGCCCGCGTTTAGCGTTCACCACTTTCAATAAAATTTTATTAAAATCGGGCTTTGCTCCATCTTTACGCTCTGGCAGCTTCATCAATACTGGCGGTAAATTAGTTTGCTGGTTAATCGAACGGTTTTTATTGGCATCTCGATCCAAGTGTATCGCCAAGCTGGGAATGACCGCAATGGCTTTTTTTAAATCAATCAACTGGTGCCTAATTTCATCTTTTTTATTCAGGTAACTGACGCGGCCCGCTAAAGACAGATCACGATCAAACCACGGGTTAAGGAGCGCACCGCCGTAAACTTCTACGCCGAGTTGTAAATACTGGTTATTAACAATTTCTGGCCTGGGTTTAACTTTCAGGCAGGGGCTGTCGGTGTGTGCCCCTACCATACGCATGCCATATTCAACCAGTGACTGCTTAAGCTGAAACGCAATAATAGATGAATCATTGCGGGTTACAAAATAACGGCCACCTGGCGTGGTGCGGTTTATATCCCATTGCTGCGCTTCATGCAGCCGTTTAAAGCCATTTTTCTCTAGCGTTGCAACCATGGTTGCAACAGCATGAAAGGGCGTCGGTGAGCTTTTTATAAAAGCGAGCAAACCGTTGGTGAAATCAATATCCTGCATTTTATTACCTGATTTTTTACTATGACAGTAGTTATTATGACAGTAGTAAGGGCACTTCTAAAAACCATCTTTTTCCCAGTTTCGGCGTTAGATGATAACGACGGTCTGGGGCAGTGCAGCCGAAAATGCCTTATACGCTACGGTTCTCACAATATACCCGCCTTGAACCCGAACAAAAATCTTGGTTTTTAGAGATACCCATAACTCTAAACGCCATGTTTAATTTAATTTATACAACGTTTTCTGTTGATAACCGGTGACCACTGAATATAAACCAGCCAGTTGCTGGTCTAATTCTATGTCACCCGTATCAGCGATCATCGGGCGTTTGTTTAATGAACGCAATTTCTCATTGCTGGCTACAATTATAATATTTTTCTGCCCTGTCAGGCGGATAACTTTGGCACTTAGTTGCTGATTGCCTCGCCCGAATACATGACCCTGACCACCAATAACAGTCACCACCATTTTCGCTGCCTGTTGATTGATGGTTTGTATGATCGTGTTTTCATCGACATCACTGGCGATGAGTTGCTGGTTGTATACGATGTCAATACCAAGCAAGGTATTCTCTAGTAACAGTTGGTTCATGATTTCTGCAGTGGTCGAGCCGGAGCCAATTAAATAAAAAACATCCGGTTCCATGCTTTCAATAATATCAGCGGCGATATCCTGCACCACAATGTCTTGCTGATTCAAGCCGCCTTGTTTGATTAATTGCATTCGGGTGTCATCAACAGGCACCGATAAATAACCGTAACATCGTGCCTGCACCTGTCCCGCACGAAAAGCATTTTCATCCAGATCCATCACCTGCGACTCATGCAAAGACATCGGCTCACCACTCAGCAGCAGGTTGATGAGTTCTCCGGCACGTACCGGGGTAACGGCATAAACGGCAGAGTGAATTTTCACGCCTGTTGGTATGCCGATTACAGTGATCGATGTGTTTAATTCACTCGCCAGCACATCAAGAACATCACGTGCAGTACCGTCACCACCGGCAAAAACAATAAAATCAACCTGCTGCTTAACCAGTAGACGAATGACACTTTTTGTATCCTCTGCGGTACTTTTCACATTGGCTGTTTGTTCTGCTGCCCTGTATACAATCTTATACGGTAAATTCAGCGCATTCAGTACATTTTCACCCATTGCGCCAGCAGCGGTATATATTGTATAAGCATGGGCTGAAGAAACTTGCGACAACGCCACCTTCACCCGATTCTCTGATTGCGGTGTTGCGCCACGGGATAATGCTTGCGTCACAATTTCTTCACCATCGCTGCCTTTTAGTGCAACAGCACCGCCCACACCAGCAAGCGGGTTTATCACCAAACCTATTTTCATCGATTTATTATGCAATCAGTTAAATAATTAAGTGTATCAGAGACCTGCCAATTTAAGCAGAGGAAAATTGCCAGAGCGACAAAAGCAGTCACCTCCTGACAGACTCATGGCAGCAGCTCATGCTACATACAAATATTTATGGTTTTTGTCACCCGCTACATTTTTTCAGGTTATAACCAAACCTTAGCGGTTCAATGATAAAATCAGCAATTCGAGCGCTGCAAATAGCAACGATTACCTAGGAGCTTGTCCGAGAATGAAAAACCTACTGCAAAACCGACATTTTTGCCCATTTTTCCGAACATTTTCGTTAAATAGCGGTGCTATTCGCCTTAAATGTTCAAAAAACTGGACTAAAAATCTCGATTTTTCGCTACGGTTCCCATTCTCGGACAAGCTCCTAGACAAAATCTTAGACAACGATTTATGAAATTTCCTGACTGTTTTAAACCTCGCCGCAAAACATGTATGGTCAATGTTGATGGTGTGCTGGTGGGTGGCAATGCACCCATTGTGGTGCAATCGATGACCAACACCCATACTGCGGATATAGACGCCACTACACAACAGATTATGCAGCTTGCCAATGCCGGATCTGAAATAGTCCGTATAACGGTAAACGATAACGAAGCAGCAGCGGCGGTTGCTCACATCCGTGAAAAGCTGGATAAAAACCACTGCCACGTGCCTCTAACTGGCGATTTTCATTATAACGGTCACAAATTATTAACCGACTTTCCAGACTGCGCCCAGGCATTAGCCAAATATCGTATTAATCCTGGTAATGTCGGCAAAGGAAAAAAACGCGATACCCAGTTTGCCACCATGATTGAAATTGCCTGCAAATACGATAAAGCGGTACGCATAGGCGTTAACTGGGGCAGTATGGATCAAACATTGCTGGCAGAACTAATGGATGAAAATGCCCGCCTAGACACGCCATATGATGCACATAACGTCATGCTGGAAACCGTCATTCGCTCCGCCCTCGAAAGCGCACAGCAGGCACAAGAAATTGGCCTGGCGAAAAATAAAATTGTTTTGTCCTGCAAAATGAGCGTGGTGCAAGATCTAGTCAGCGTTTATCGTTCGTTGGCACAGCGCGATAACTATGCACTTCACCTTGGCTTAACCGAAGCGGGCATCGGTTCAAAAGGCATCGTAGCATCAACGGCAGCACTTAGCATTCTGCTACACGACGGCATTGGCGATACCATTCGCATCTCACTAACACCAGAGCCAGGCGCACCACGCGAGAAAGAGGTTATTGTTGCCCAGGAAATTTTACAAACCATGGGGCTGCGCTCATTTGTACCCCTGGTTACCGCCTGCCCTGGCTGTGGCCGCACCACCAGCACTTTTTTTCAGCAACTAGCATCGCAAGTGCAAAACTACTTACGCACACAAATGCCTAGCTGGCAGGAAAAATTCCAGGGCGTTGAAGATATGTCAGTAGCGGTCATGGGCTGTGTCGTCAACGGCCCTGGTGAAAGTAAACATGCCAACATCGGCATCAGTTTGCCGGGCACAGGTGAACGCCCAGTGGCACCAGTTTACGAAGACGGCGTAAAAACCGTGACCTTAAAAGGCGACAATATTGGTGATGAATTTGAAGCG
>CAZMLD010000209.1:0-4405 GCA_964566975.1 uncultured Thiotrichaceae bacterium
GTATAGGCATGTTCACGAATAAAAGTTTTACCCTATTTTTCTTTTGCGTCGGTATCGTGCAAAGCTCTCATTGTGTTGTTTAGTTTTTCCTGCATTTTTGTGTAACCGATGGCACGCAGTTTTTTAATATTATTTTCTGGTATTGTTTCGCTATTCGGGTAACGCAATATAGCCTGTTCAAGACTGCTTTCGCGTAATAAATGTAACATCGGGTAGGGTGAGCGGTTACTGAAGTTACTGGCATCATTTTTTTCAGTGTCAGCAAAGCAGTAGTTTGGATGAAAACTGGCAAGTTGATAGATGCCGCTGTAGTTTAAGCTTTCCAGTAACTGATTTGAAATATCCAGTAGCTCAAGGTAGTGGTCGAACTGCTGATAAGCATCAGGGTAGATCAACAGGCTGGTTTCTATGTCTGCATTGTCATCGAGTATGGCAAAGCTTTCGGCAAGCTGTTGTAAATGTTGCTGCAAACCGTCGCCAGTAATGACGTTGTAGGCAATGCGGTTATTTTGGAACGGCTGCGCGGCAAAAGGGCAGAGTTCTAAATCAATGACAATATCATTTACCCAGTTTTTTGTTTGCTGGATGATGTTTTGTGTTGAGTTTTTCGGCATGCAGTGCAGTAATCAATGGTTATCGAGTTTTGCTAGCTCGTTTAGTATTTGGGTGATTAATGATTCGCCTTGTGCGCCCATGCGTGTGCAAAGTTTGTCAACATCACGCTCGCCGTCGATCATGTTTTTGATTACCGCGCTCAGGTTCGCCATGTCACCGCCTGCCTGTGACATTTGTTCTGCCATCGTGCCTAACATTGATAGCGCATTATGATCACCACGGCGGGCTTCATTAATCATTTGCGCTAACATCGGTGCTGCTTTTGTGGCATCACCACTTTGTTGTGCCTGTGGTAAGGTTTCGGGGTTTTGCAGGCCACGTAAAATACTATCCACGATAACGGCATCTTCTTCATCCAGACCTTTTGCCAGTGTTTGATCACGACTGCCGTTAACGATTTTATAGATAACATTTACCAGACCTTGCCAACCGTTTTCGGCAGACTGTTTCAGCACCTGGTCTAACTGTGGTCTGTATTCCGCATTATGAATGGTCTGCACCACGGCTAAGACTAGGCTGGCATGGGTTTGAAGAATTTGTTCGGTTTTTTCTGGTGATGGCATTTTTTTCTCTGCTGATTTCTACGCGCCTGGGTGGAGATGTTTACCTAGAAGCTTGTCCGAGAATTAGAGAACCTACTACAAATCCCATATAAGTCATAATCTGAGCTTATCGAAATCGTTAAATATACTCAATATTAGCCTCATTCGATAAACTCAGATTATGACTTCTCTGTGATTTTCGCTACGGTTTCTGTTCTCGGACAAGCTCCTAGGGTCAGGTCAAAACGGTCGGTATACGTTGTCATGCCAGAGCATGGCAATAAATAATATGCTTGCGCCAAGTGTGAAGGAACGAAGCACTATCCTCATAGTTTTTTGATTTTTTCTGCCTGTTCCTGCAACTGTTCTATGGATTTACTCATTTCTGCCAGCCGAGTGCGTTCTTTTTCAACCACGGCTGCGGGTGCTTTATCGACAAAGTTTTTGTTGACCAGCTTGGCGGTGGTTTTATCAATATTAATCTGAATCTTGTTGATTTCTTTTTCCAGCCTCGCCAGCTCTGCATCTTTATCAATAAGACCGGCCAGTGGAATGAGGATTTTCATTTCACCAACCAGTGCGGTAGCCGACTCTGGCGCTTCATCATTATCGGCTAGCCACTGGCTTTGCGTTAATTTAGCGAGGGCTTCAATGAAGGCCTGATTCTCATTATAAAGTTTTTTATCGGCAGCGGAGGCATTTTGTAATAACAGGGACAGGGGTTTGCCAGGCGGAATATCCATTTCAGATCGAATACGGCGAACACCACTAATAAATGTTTTTACCCACTCCAGATCTTCTTCTGCCTGTTTATCTATTTTGCTACTGTCGGCTTCGGGGTAAGGTTGCAACATGATGGTGTCACCTGTTTTACCCGCTAAGGGCGCAACATGTTGCCAGCACTCTTCGGTAATAAAAGGAATGATTGGGTGATTGAGTCGTAAAATGGCTTCTAATACCCGCACTAACGTACGGCGAGTTCCACGTTGCTGGTTTTCGGTTGTCTGTTCATTGAATAGCACGGGTTTGGATAATTCCAGATACCAGTCGCAGTAGTCTTCCCACACGAAAGCATATAAATCGTGGGCGATTAAGTCGATGCGTGAGTTTACATTATGCTGTGCAATGCGCGCTTCAACGTGTTGCAGACGAGAAATAATCCAGCGATCGGCTAATGAATAAAGCACATCGCAATTATCTGAACCATCATCCAACAGCCCAGTGTCTTTGCCTTCGGTCTGCATTAATACATAACGTGTGGCGTTCCAGAGCTTGTTACAGAAGTTACGATAACCTTCAATGCGTGAAGGGGCAAACACAACATCGCGTCCGGTAGTGGCAAGCGCGGCAAAGGTAAAACGCATGGCATCCGTGCCAAATGCAGGAATGCCATCGGGAAAGTTTTTACGGGTAATTTTTTCGATGTGTGCAAGCTGGTGGTCTTGCATCACCGCCGTGGTACGTTTGGTTACCAGCGATTCGAGATCAATGCCATCAATGACATCAAGGGGATCGAGCACATTACCTTTGGACTTTGACATTTTCTGGCCTTCGCCGTCACGTACCAGACCATGCACGTAAACTTCACGGAAGGGAACGTCACCCATGAATTTTAGCCCCATCATAATCATGCGGGCGACCCAGAAGAAAATAATATCGAAGCCAGTTACCAGTACATTTGTGGGGTAATAGGTGGCTAATTCAGGGGTTTTTTGTGGCCAGCCCAGCGTTGAAAACGGCCACAGTGCAGAGGAAAACCAAGTGTCTAATACGTCTTCATCCTGTGTTAGTGGAAAGTCATCAGGCAGTTTATTTTTACGGCGAATTTCTTCAACATTATAACCCACGTAAACGTTGCCAACATCGTCATACCAGGCTGGAATACGGTGTCCCCACCAGATCTGGCGTGAGATACACCAGTCTTCAATGTTGTTCATCCATTCAAAATAGGTGTTTTTCCAGTTGTCTGGGGTGAACTTTATGTCGCCGTTTTTAACCGCAGCAATTGCTGGTTTTGCCAGGGGTTCTACCTTGACATACCACTGGTCGGTTAAATACGGTTCGATGACGGCATTGGAGCGGTCACCGCGTGGCACCATCAGTTTATGCGGAGCGACCTTTTCTAACAGACCTTGTGCTTTCAGGTCGGCTATGATCCGTTTACGCGCCGCATAACGATCCAGTCCGATATAAGCTTCTGGAATGATGTTGTGAATATCCTCTTCATTGTCGCGAATTGACGCGTCTTTGGTGAAGATATTGATTAGCCCACCCTCGGGCAGGTTGCGGACTTCATTCTGGTTTTTGTGGCGTGTCCATACTAGATAGTCATTGAAGTCGTGTGCCGGGGTGATTTTTACGCAACCAGTGCCAAAATCAGGGTCGACATGCTCATCGGCAATCACCGGAATTTTGCGTCCGGTGAGTGGCAGCTCAAGAAATTCGCCCAGCAAATAAGAATAACGCTCATCATTGGGGTGTACTGCTACCGCGCAGTCACCTAGCATGGTTTCCGGGCGGGTGGTTGCTACCACAACATGACCAGCACCATTGCTGCGTGGGTAGCGCATGTGCCACATGTGACCGGACTCTTCTGTAGACAATACTTCCAAATCTGAAACCGCAGTGTGTAGCACCGGATCCCAGTTAACCAGTCGTTTACCGCGATAAATCAGACCTTCTTCAAACAGGCGAACAAACACTTCGGTGACCGCAGTCGACATGCCCTCGTCCATGGTAAAACGCTCACGTGACCAGTCCAGTGAAGCACCCATGCGGCGTAACTGTTTGGTAATGGTATTACCAGATTGCTCTTTCCATTGCCAAATTTTTTCAGTGAATTTTTCACGACCGTAATCGTGGCGGGTTTTACCTTCGGCATTAATGAGCCGCTCAACCACCATTTGGGTGGCAATACCGGCGTGATCGGTGCCAACTTGCCACAGGGTATTGTCTCCCTTCATGCGGTGATAACGTACCATGGTATCCATAATGGTATCCTGAAAAGCATGTCCCATGTGCAAACGGCCGGTGACGTTTGGCGGAGGAATCATGATGCAGAAGTTTTCGCATGCTGCCTTTTTCTCGGCGGCGTCATGACGTGGCTCGGTGCAGCTAGGGTCGGCATTAAAATAACCGTTGTTTTCCCAGATTTCGTACCACTTGCTTTCAATGGCTTGAGGGTTGTAGGTTTTTTCCATTGTGGGCTCAGTTAACCAGATTCAAAACGAGGAATTATACCGAAAAGA
>CAZMLD010000210.1:0-4399 GCA_964566975.1 uncultured Thiotrichaceae bacterium
AAAAATTAAACTGGGTATTTGGAATCCACATTTGTTTTTTTTTTTGCATGACTGCGGCGAGGGTAAATAGGCTATTGTTGGTGGCATTGTTTTGTTGCCAGCTGTGTTCAAACTCAGCAACATATTTTTCTACATTGCCAGCCTCCAACGTCAACATATAAGTTTTTGCTGCGGCTTTTATTTTTTCATGTATTGAGGCGAATAGCTGTGCTGTCTCTTTAATGGCAGTTTGATTGCTTTCACTGCCATCCGTGTGCGAATCATCCAGTGATTTCAACGATTTAATGCCCGCCAGACCACCAAACTGATGGTTTAATAACGCCACTGGGCTTAAACTGCTGGCGGCAGCCGTCATCGCCAAAGTATGCCCGCTGCCAGTAACGCTGCGTTCACGGCGCGTGCGGATTTGGGTAATTAATTCGACAATACGTTCTTCTTCATCAAAACGTGCATGGTTTAATGTTTCCAGCATTAATTCTGCCAGCTTTTTATTGTTTCGATTTAAGGCTTTACCGCTAAAAATATAATAGGCACGAATTTTTTGCTGGTCATCGGTTAATGCGCGGATACTGTGCGATGCATGAATGCCACCGCTGACACTGGTTTGCCATTCCTGCATCTGTAAATAATCTTTATCACCACTGCCTAGCTCTGTCATACAGGCTGAATAATACGGCAGCAGCGCGAGTTCTTTATCCGTTAATGCTGGCAGTTCACAGATGATTTCATGATAAACCAGCCCGTTGGTTCCCTGCTCAAAAATGCTGGATTCCTTGCCAGCTATTTCACGTTTCACCGGCTCAGGAATTTTTATTTCTGCTGGCACATCATCCAGCCCAACTTTGGGTAGCATCTCAGGATCGTCTTCCTGAGTTTGTCGTATTGCCAGTGCTTCGGCACGATCTATTATCAATTGCTTGTCAGCGTCAGTTAAGTTTGATTTGATATCAGCAAGCTGGGCTTTTTCTGCCTGCTCTTTACGCTGGCTTAAATGTGCATCTGGCCGCAGTGTTAAACGCACTCGGTGTTGGTTTTCAAGCAGCAGTTCACGCACCAGATTTTTAATAAATTCTGGGTCTTTAATATCTTCGCGCAGTGATTGAATCACGGGGTCGAGATTAAGTAATGACACTGGGTCGCTACGATGTATCGCTGCGGTCAGTCCGTTTAAAATCAGTTGCAAACCAAACGGGTAACTATCGCCCCCGACCTCACGCTGGCTTAACTCCAGCTGATGTAATACCGCTTCAAGTTTTTCATGAGGTATGCCATTGGTTGCGACTTCATTTAAAACGTCTAGCACCAGTGTTTCAAATGCCTGTGCATTTTCCACCTGACTGCCTTCGATACCACACAGGAAACACATTTCATAATTGGAATCTTCCAAGCCACATAAAGGTGACGGAGCAGCGCCAAGATCGGTTTTTTCCAGTGCCTGACGTAACGGTGACGAACTGTTATCCAGCAATACCTGTGCTAATAAATTCGCCTTCATCATGTCGTCCAATGAAGTGCAAGCACCCAGTAACCAGCTCATTACATGATGCGTTTTATGTTCTGTACTATCATCACCAACTAAGTCATAGGCATACGCTTCTTCAACCACCAGTGGTGCGAGGTAGCGTTTTTCTGGTTTAACGCTTATCAGCTCATCGAGTTTTTCAAAATGCGTTAATGCCTGTTGTTCAAATTTTTTCTGGTGTTCAAAAACGGGAATATCACCAAATGTCATAAACACCGCATTACTCGGGTGATAATGCGTTTTGTGGAAATCTTTTAATTGCTGATAACTTAAATCGGGGATATCCTGCGGCTCACCACCACTGTTATAGTGGTAAGTTGATGTAGGATAAAGATATTGACTAACTTGTTGCCACAACACACTCACTGGCGAGCTCATGGCACCTTTCATCTCATTGAAGACCACGCCTTTATATTCCAGTTCAGTATCTGCATTGCTGGCTTCTTTAAATTCAATGCGATGCCCTTCCTGTAAAAAATCCAATTCATCAAGACGGGTGAAAAACACCGCATCAAGATAAACATCCAACAGGTTATTAAAATCTTTTTTATTCTGACTGGCAAAGGGATAGGCAGTCCAGTCACTGCTGGTAAAGGCGTTCATGAAGGTATTTAATGAACGCCGTATCATCATAAAAAAAGGGTCACGTACGGGATACTTTTTGCTGCCGCATAAAGCGGTGTGCTCAAGAATGTGTGCCACACCCGTTGAATCCATCGGCACTGTTCTAAAACCCACTAAGAATACATTCTCGGTATTTGCCGCCTGCATGTGATAGTGCAAGGCACCGGTTTTTATGTGCCGAAATTCCTGTAAAGTTATATTCAGAGAGTCAATATGTTCACTACGCAACCATTCAAACGCTGGGTGGTGTTTAACCGCATCCGCCTGATTATTTGAAGTTTTAGCTGACAGGTTATCTGATAATGCGGTTGCTTCTGACGACATAAATTGTTAACTCTCTTGTGGTGGTGCGGTTTGTTTAGCGGCGGTTTACTTTCTAACCAGTTTGTAAACGGTCTCTTCTAATGCGCTTAAGCCCCGATTTTTTAATCCGGGCTCATCCTCAAGCACATCTTTGAAGCACAGTTTTTCAATTGAAAAATTGCTCGCATACAGCTCATGCACTTCATCTTCGGTTACAGAAAACGGCGGTCCGTTCATTTCCGAGGGATCAAATGTTAGTGTGACCAATAAGGTACGTTGCTGTGGTTTTTGCAACTCTGCCATTTTATCTGCATAGCTTTTTCTCATTGCTACAGGCAATGCCACCAGTGAAGCACGATCAAATATATCGGTCACATCGTCCAGATCTTTTTTTTGTAAAGAAAAAAAGTCACCCTGTAAAATTTCAATCATGGCGCTCAGCTCACTACTCTGGTATAGCCCATAGTGCTCTTTTTTTGCATGTTTATAATTCAGTGCGTTTTCTTCAAAAAAATCTTTTACTGCACGGTCGCTGCATTCCACAGCAAACACTTTATAGCCATTTTGCGATAGCCATAGCAGGTCTTTGCTTTTACCGCACAGCGGAACAAAAACCTTTAGTTTTTCTCTGGCTTCAACTGGCGGCCCTTTTTGGCCATAAAAATAAGTCAGGTAGGGGTTAATTTTATTTTGATGAAAACCAATTTTATTGGTATTCCAACGCTCTACCCAAAAATCTATATCCATAATTATTAACTGTCACCCGGCTTCCAGACTCCAAAAGCATCTTCTGCTGGTTTCATATCTTGCTCAACCTGGTCAAGCACCTGACCCATAAAATGGCTTAAATCGCCTAATAGTGCTTTTTTGTCCATACCGGGCTGCTCCTGATGTGCCAGCACATAACCGGTCACGGCAGAAAGATACTGCATAAAATATAATTCATTGTCTGCTGCCGGATCATGTTTAATTATTACCGCTTTAATGTCTGAGATCATGTCAGACGATAATTGAATACCACCACTCATTGTTATTTTCCTATGTTTGTAATCTATTTATTATATGTTTGTAATCTATTTATTAATGGTGCTAGTCTAAGCTATTTCAAGGATGGCGAACAGGAGCTGTTATGTTTAAAATTTGTGTATATGTCCCTGAAAATTATGTGGAAAAAGTAAAGTGCGCTTTATTTGATGCCGGCGCAGGCCAAATGGGTAATTACGATAGCTGCTGCTGGCAAACCGCAGGCACGGGGCAATTTCGGCCACTTGACAATAGCAAACCAACCATCGGCTCAATCAATCAGCTAGAACGGCTGACAGAAATTAAACTTGAACTTATGTGTGCTGATGATCGAATTAGACAGGCTGTCGATGCGATGAAACATAGCCACCCTTACGAAGAACCCGCATTCGATGTCTGGCGAGTGGAAGATTTTTAGGTAATGAAGATACCGCAAACAGGAAAAAGAAAATGTGCGTAACGCTTGTTTTTCAGGTTAACCATCAGATTTAGTTGGCACTAATACATATTAATCGTTGCATATCAGGTTGCTTCTACGGTTGACCTGCTGCTTGCCAGCACAAGGCCATCAATCACCGGCAGGAACGTTGCCCAGCATCGTTCCTGCCGGTGAACTCAGGCTATATCATTTAAAGTTAATGCGAGCATTTAATGACAACATTTCTGCATCATCCGCAGTCCCATAAGCAATGCCTATTGAAATTTTATCGCTGGCGAAAAATCGTGCACCCACACCAAATATGTTATCTGCTTCATCAAACACATCCATACGAGAAGCGCCTATCTCTAGCTCTAGTGAGCTGGTGGCCAGATGACGTAAACCTATGCTGATTATGTTTCCGGTGTCATCTTCAGAAAAAGTTGTAAAACCATCGCTCACTTCGATCTCTACTTTAAGCACAGAAAAGTTAGCAAAGATATCCGTAC
>CAZMLD010000211.1:0-4380 GCA_964566975.1 uncultured Thiotrichaceae bacterium
TCTCTCTGAAATCAGGCTGGAAGAACTGGATATTGAAGACCTTAAAAAGATCGGCAGTGCCCCTTTATCAGTAAAAATCGCCATTATCGTTGTTTTATGCATTGCTTTGGCTGCAGCGGGTTATTTTCTGGACACCACCAAACAAAAAATAGAACTTGAAAAAAACATCGCTGAGGAACAGGAGCTGCGTCATATTTTTGTCACCAAGCAAGCTAAAGCAGCCAACCTTGAAGCATACAAACAGCAGCTTGATGATATGCAGACTTCATTTGGCACACTGCTAAGACAGCTGCCAAATAAAACTGAAATCGAAACCCTGCTGACTGATATTTCTCAAACTGGCATTTCAGCTGGGCTGGAAATCGAGTACTTTAAACCGGAGGGTTTGCGTCCAAGAGAGTTTTACTCTGAGTACCCCATTAAACTCAAAGTGACCGGACGTTTCCATGAATTTGCCGAGTTTATTAGTGGCGTTGCGGCGCTACCACGCATTGTTACCGTACAGGACATTTCAATTAAACCGGCGGACAGGAAAGGCGGTGTAAAATTACGCATGGAACTAACCGCAATAACCTACCAGTACCTGGATGAATCTACACAGGAGGCCGAATAATGGCTCGGCTGAAAGCAAATGCAATAAACACACTGAGAACGGCAGGCACAAGAATTGGCATAGGCCTCGGTTTACTCGCACTGAGTGCTTGTAGTCAGGATGCATCAGACCTGCAAGCTTTTATAGCCGAAACCAAAACCGCGCATGTTGGCAGCGTAAAAGCACTGCCGATCTTTAAGCCCTATGAAAGCTTCATCTACTCTGCTGCCGAGCTACGTGACCCGTTTGAAGCGACCGTTGACCTAATCGAAGAAGCGACAAAAACGAGCCTACTTAACCCGGATACCTCTCGTCCAAGGCAGCCACTGGAAGTTTTCCCATTAGATGCACTCCGCATGGTAGGCACACTGGAACAGAGCAACAAATTATGGGGTTTGATTAAAGGCCCGCAGAGTGTTGTACACCGCGTTCAGGTTGGCCACTACATGGGGCATAATGAGGGTCGAATAATCAAAATTAGAGACTCTGCTGTTTATCTGGTCGAAATTGTACCGGATGGAATTGGCGGTTACATAGAAAGAGACGCATCAATCGCCATTGGCGGGCAGTAACCTGTACCCAGACGGATGACCAGCAATATCAAAAAGCTACGCACTACCAATACGCGAAGAATACGCGGAGAGAAACATGTTACAAACAACAATAAATGAAGCATCGAAAGGGTCGCGCATGAGATTTTCACCTCTGATTAACCACCCTGTAAAATACCTGGTGCAAATTATTACTCTTTTCTTTTTGTTGAGCTCACTGGCTATTGCACAGCCCAGATCAACAGCAGATGGCATTAATGCCATTCACAATATCGAATATGCCACCCTGCCTGGCAATCGCTTGCAAATTAGTCTGGAACTCAGCCAACATGCAGTCAACCCGTTGAGTTTCACCATCGATGACCCAGCACGCATTGCTTTTGATTTCCCCAATACTGGCAGCAAATTACCAAGACGTTCGCAGGCCATCGGCATTGGTGTTGCTCAATCTATTACCACCATTTCCACAAAAACAAAAACTCGGGTTATTTTAAATTTGACCGAAGTTGTGCCCTATCAAGTCACCACCCAGGGTAACAAGGTACTTATCACCCTTGAAAGCGAAGCAACCGGTGCCGCTTTTGCACAAAGCCAGCCAGACGTTGGTATTGCCTCAGCCAGTACCCCGCGATTTTCTAACCAGCCACGTGGCATCGAAAACATCGACTTCAGACGTGGCGAACGGGGCGAAGGCCGCGTCATTATCAATTTAACTGAAGCCAATATTCCCATGGATATCAGTGAGGAATTCGGTAAGGTAGTGGTTAACTTTATTGGCATAGACCTGCCGGATGAACTGCGTCAAACGCTGGATGTGCTGGACTTTGCCACACCGGTAAAATCCATCAGCAGCTTTGAAGAAGGCAACAATGTTAGAGTCGAAATTGAACCCATAGACGGAAACTTCGAACATGTTGCTTTCCAGGCAAATAACATCTTCACAATCGAATTCAAACCCATTAGTGCTGAAGAACTTGAGCAGGTTAAAAAAGAAAAATTCGGCTTCACCGGTGAGCGTTTATCGCTAAACTTTCAGGATATTCCAGTACGTGCTGTGCTGCAGTTAATTGCCGACTTCACTAACCTTAATGTCGTTGTCAGTGACTCAGTCGATGGCAACCTGACCTTACGTTTACAAAATGTTCCTTGGGACCAGGCACTGGACATCATCCTCAAAGCCAAAGGCCTGTCAAAACGTACCTCTGGCACGGTGATGATGATAGCGCCCAGCGAAGAGATTGCTGCACAGGAAAAAATAGAACTGGAAGCACAGCAGTCCATCACAGAACTGGCACCGATTAGCACCGCCTTTTTCACCATCAACTTTGCCAAAGTAAGCGAACTTGCCGGTCTGTTCTCCGGCTCTGGTAGCGGTGGCGAAGAAGGTGGTGGTAATGCTTCATCAGGCATGCTTAGTGCTCGTGGCAGTGCCATCGTTGATGAACGCACAAATACCTTAATCATAAAAGATACGGAAGAAGTGATCTCCGAAGTTCGGCGCACACTGAAAAAACTCGATGTCCCCATTCGCCAAGTGATGATTTCATCACGTATCGTTATTGCCAGTGACAGTTTCACCCGAGAATTAGGCGCACGCTTTGGCGTTTCCAGTGCCAGAGCGAACTCCAGTGGTTTCGGCGTGACCTCCGGCACACTCCAGGGAACCGATGCCATCGCCTCAAGCGGCATTAACAATCTCGCCGCTGGTGGTACACCGGCACCCTTTACTTTCCCCAGTGGGGCTAACGCAAGCGACCGTCTCAACGTCAACCTTGGCATCACATCGGCTGCCGGCAGTCTAGCCTTTGCGGTACTAACGGGTAGCTCACTTATCGACCTTGAGATATCGGCTATGCAGGCGGAGAATAAAGGAGAAATTATCTCCAGTCCACGCGTTGTTACTGCTGACCGTCACCAAGCACGCATTGAACAGGGGGTAGAAATTCCCTATCTATCCGCTTCATCCAGCGGTGCAACCCAAGTTGAATTCAAAAAGGCAGTATTAAGTATCGAGGTAACACCGCAAATCACACCGGATGATCGGGTCATCATGGATCTTTCGGTCAACAATGATACTGTCGGTGATATTTTTGATGGCATCCCGAGTATCGATACCCGTGAAGTCAGCACCCAGGTGCTGGTCAATAACGGCGACACCGTGGTATTAGGTGGTATCTACGAGCAAGTGACCCGTAATGAAGTCGATAAAGTCCCGTTTCTTGGCGACCTGCCATTAATCGGCTATTTCTTTAGGCACACACTGGAGCGCGATGAAAGACGGGAACTGCTGATCTTTGTCACACCTAAAATTCTTAAAGATGCGCTTACACTTTAGATGATTACCTTGTAACTAGGTAAGGAAGAAACAAACATGAATAACCGTTACACCAAAATCTTCATCATACTCGCAAGCAGCAGCCTGTTTGCGACCGCTTGCAGTGAAGATAACAGTACCTTTGAAACACCTGGTGCACCTGGTGACATAACAAACCCAGGCACTATTTCGCAGAAACACCTGTCTATTCTTGCCGAAGATACCCACCCAGAAATTTTTGACCAGGAAACCGGCTCCTCAACAGATACCGCTTTAACCTTTACCGTCAAAATCGGTGGTCATGATGGTGATCAGCTATTAACCGATGGTCACACTATCTTTTTTGCCACCGAATGGGGTGCATTTAGGGAGACCAGCTGTATTACTAAAAATCGCAGCTGTACAGTTACCTTGGAAACATCGTTTTCGCCGACCAGTCCGCCACCATTAAACCGCCTGGTCACCATTACGGCTTACACTATTGGCGAAGAACACTATAGTGACACTAATCGTAATGGTGTATTTGACGATAACGACCAACCGTTTTTTGCTACCGCCACCCTGTTTCACGACCGTGTCGAACCCTTTGTTGATGCTAACCGAAACGGCATATTTGATGGCAGTGATACCATCATTGATGTTATTAGTGGTAATGTTCTAGGTAGAAACGGCGTACATGATTTTAATGATGGCTTGTTAAACAGCCCCAATTGTAGACACAGTTCATTATGCAGCACAGTATCACCAACCACTTATATTTGGGCTGATACTCAAATAGATATGAATGGTCCGCCAGCAGCACCCTAGGAGCTTATCCGAGAACAGACAACCTACTGCGGAAACCCCATTTTTTCCCTTTTTTACCCTAATTTTCGTTAAATAGCGCAACTATTCTCCTCAAATCAGTGAAAAAAATGGCTAAA
>CAZMLD010000212.1:0-4351 GCA_964566975.1 uncultured Thiotrichaceae bacterium
AATCGTCAAAATTACTGCATGCAGCCTTATTTTTAACTTTGCGTTTAAGTAGTTTTACATAGCTATCAACAGAGACAATCATCGTAGTGTATTGAGAATTAGTCATGTAAAACTGACTATTTACTTTCTATCGTAGCAATGGATAATTTACTTAATCCAATTTGTGAGGCCGCATCCATTGCTCTTACTACAGACTGATGCGGCGTGTTAGCGTCGGCTCTTAAAACCAGTGAGGCATCTTTAACATCAAGATTATGCTCGGCCAGTGTTTTCAAAATAGCTCTTTTTAAGGTGTCTAGTTGTTGATTGACAATTTGCCGTTCATTTATAAAATAATTGCCTTTCGCATCAATCGACAAAACCAGTGGCTCATTTTGTTGCTGCGTGGCTTTGGTTGCCGCTTCTGGTAGTGAGACTTTCATCGCTGCATGGCGGTCAAAAGTTGTCGATACCATAAAAAAAATAAGCAATAAAAAGACAACATCAATTAGCGGGGTTAAGTTAACCTCGACATTTTCTTCTTTATGGTTTGGACGTAGATTCATCGTGGTCAGTTTGCTCAGCGATAATTATGCAGCACATCAACCATTTTGATGGCTTCACGTTCCATGACTACCACGATACCATCTACCTTACGGCGAAAGTAGCGGTAAAACACTAGGCTGAAAATGGCAACCGATAAACCCGCAGCGGTAGTAATCATCGCCTCAGAAATGCCACCCGCTAATACCGTGGGGTCGCCAACGCCATATTGGGTAATTGCAGCGAACACGCTAATCATACCGACAACCGTACCCAACAAACCAAGCAATGGAGAAATTGTCGCTATCGTGCCTAATGTATTTAAGAACCGCTCCAAGTCATGCACCACCTCACGTCCACGTTCTTCAATACATTCTTTAATACGTTCACGGCTTTCGCTACGATTGAGCAGGCCGGCACTTAATATTTTACCTAAGGCAGACTTTTTGCTTAGTATTTCAATATCGGCACGCGTTAAATCATCTGTTTTAACCGCATTCCATAGGTTTGCAACCAGATGCTCGGGCAATACCTTTTCACGGCGTAGACTCCAGAAGCGTTCGGCAATAATCGAAATTGAAACAACGGAACACAATATGATTGGCAGCATTAACCAGCCACCGGATATTACTAATTCAAGCACAAACCACCTTTGAGAAAGAGACTGAGAGAGAAGCTGCATGACGGCAAATCCATCACATCAAGCAGCTAAATTAATATCATTTTGTCATTGTTCAGTGCCAGCTTAATACAAACGCAGGCGGTATGCTGCGAGCGAGTAAACAAAAGTCTACATTTTTTATACGCTGAACACGCATCTTGTGTTCTTGCTGCAAGCTATCTTACTTCATTTCACTATGGCATATCTGGCCAATATTACCAATCTTAAGAGTGCTGTCATCAATTCCTAACCATGGTATCGTCATAGGCTAGCAATAAATGTACGTCGTCACTCGCCCATATGATGCCAGTATCTTTGCGACGTTTGCCGATAATTTTCGATAGTTATACCTGTTTGATGGTCGAATTTAATAGTGATGGCACCACTTTTATCCGTTTGCAGCAGCATGGTACCGTGCTGCTCATAACGCGCCACCACATTTTTATCTGGGTGTTTGTATTTGTTTTTATAACCCACTGAGAATATTGAAATTTCAGGATCAACTGCGGCAATAAAGGCAGATGTTGATGAAGTTTTGCTGCCATGATGAGGGACAATTAACACGTCAACATCCAGCTTTTTGGGGTAATTGCTAACTAATTTCCGTTCGGTTGTTTTTTCGATATCACCAGTAAATAATACAGAGCCTGCAATACCACTCACTCGCAAAACACATGAATATTTATTTCGTTGCCCACGCTTAAGTGTAGAACCAGCTGATGAGCGTATTATTTTTGACGGTGCGATAAAAGCGAAATCAACGCCATCCCATTGCCACTCTTTTCCTGCAACACAGCGTTGTTTACTACTGGCATTAAGTTGCGCTATACCTTGCCCAATAACGGCGGTGTCAGGCAGTGCATCCAGTATAGACTGAGCGCCACCAATATGATCGCTGTCACCATGGCTTATGATCAAATAGTCTAGCGATTGAATGCCCTGTGAGCGTAGATAGGGCAACACCACACTGCGACCAATATCGAATTTATTACTAAATTTTTCGCCTGCATCAAACACCATGACATGATTTTTTGTCTGTATTACTGCTGCTGAGCCCTGCCCCACATCCAATACCACCAGCCGATATTCGCCCAGTGCGACTGCTGGTTTTGTGGTGACAAACAGTGGAATAAACAACAAGCAGGCTACAAAACGAAGCAGCCATAACGTTTGCTGCCGACTAAGCTGAAACCGATATAGTTCAGCAAATTCTGATAATTTTCTGGAAAAGTAAAATAATAACATCGCTGCCGTTACCAGCAATAATTTTATAATGCCCACGTCACCTTTTACCCATATAGAATAGGGTTGATCGGCAAGGTAATTTAATAATGGCCAGATAAAACCCAGTAAATCAGCCGCCAGACTAAATAGAAATTCAGCGACATTGGGTAATATAAAGGAAGCGACGATGGCAACTAATACCAGTGGCACCACCAGAAAACTCACGTATGGAATCAATATTAAATTGGCGATCGGGGATACCAGTGACGTTTGCTGAAACATAAACAAAGACAACGGCAATAAAAAAATCGTGATGTATAATTGCAGGCGAATCCACTGTTTTAATACCGAACTTACCTTCAACCACACGAGATAAGGTAATGCCACTTTATTCTGTTTGCTCAAGTCCCTGTTACCGTTTGAACTCAAGGTTATAAAAATGACGGCCACCGCAGAAAACGAAAACCAGAAGCCGATAGACAGAACCGCTAATGGGTCAAATAACAGCACCATAACGATAGCAAAACCTAATGAATCAAGCGGTCGATGGTTTCGGCGCAGCAACATCATCAGAGACAGCACCAGCAGCATAATAATAGCGCGTTGCGTTGGAATCGATAAGCCTGCAACCATGGCGTATAATACAGCCATGATTAGCCCGCCGCTGAGCGCAACATGTTGCGCCGGTATGCGCTTCATAACAAACACTGGAACCAGCCAGCGTATAAGCAGATAGGCAAAAAGTGCTGCCAAACCAATATGCAAGCCTGAGATAGCCATTAAATGGCTGGTTCCAGTATCCCTTAATACCTGCCACTGCTTATTGGAAATTGATGATTTATCGCCAATTGCCAGCGCTTTTATTAACGAAAATGCGTTAGTTGACTCATTGTCAGTATCATTGCTCACCACTGCTTCTGCGGCGATGGCATCAATTTTTTGACTCAGTATCTGCCTAATTTTATTAACAGGCATCATAAGTGTTGCCATTGATATGGTATGCGCCATATCAGGCTGGCGTTGAATTTGATTTAGGGCTGATTTACGTACATAGCCTGTCGCATCAATGCCATTCTGAAACAACCAGGCTTCATAATCGAAGCCGCCAGGGTTCATAAATCCACGTGGCGGTTTTAATCGTACTTCCAGTTGCCATCTCTCTCCAGCATAAACGGTTTCACCGTGATACCAGCTTAAACGAACTTTTCTGGGTTTTTTTTGCCCCACTATTAGCTGCTCTATGCTAGTACCGTTTGCTGTTAAAACAGCAAGTTTTGTAATGATAAATTCAAAACGAATGGCTCTCTCATTGCTGGCGGGTATATTTGAAACAAACCCATTGATGAGTAAATTATTGCCAGCGAAGCTTTCATCAAGGCGATAAGACAGTTGTTGTTTTGAGTAAAACGATGAGTGCAATATTCCTAATAATATCAAAAAGATAATAACAAAAATTAATGTTATTTGTGAAGTAAATCCTGAGCAGGATTTACAATTTCTCAACCACCAATACAGGAGCAGTAAAAAAAACAGCAGGGCAACAGGGAAGAATAATGCGGGTAAATGAGCGAGCTGCTGAACAAAAACAACACCCAGCAGAAAAGCCAACGCATATACAAACATCCCTGTTTTGTCGTGCATTTTTGAAATCCCTTTATGACAAATGGCAATCAGCCTATGGATTACTACCCCAAGGATGATTGCCCGACACTCAGTCGAAGTACATGCTTTTACAAAACGATAAAGTAAAAATGTTACAATGTTATTTTATGGCAACTAATCAGCATATTGTCTCGAAAGCTGTATCAACATGAAACAGCTTTCGAGAGACTGAATTTCTACCACATGGTGCTAATATCATAGTGGATGCCGAACTAACATGGAACAACTTACCACGCCTTGACAAATTTATGATGCACAGCCCTGTTAAAATCACACTGAGTC
>CAZMLD010000213.1:0-4335 GCA_964566975.1 uncultured Thiotrichaceae bacterium
CGATTAGCCTCTGGTTTTCGGTTACGGTTGCGGTTACGCCCTCTGTTATTTCGGTTTCGACTTTGACCACTACGCTGGTTTTGATTTCGACTGGACGAATCTGATTTGCTAGTCTGTGGCTCTTCTTTTACCTCAGGTTTGTCTTCTTTATCACTACTAAAAATAGAAACAATTTTGTTCAGCAGTCCTTTTGGCTTAGGCTTTGTTTCTTCTACAACAACGGCTTTTTTAGTGGGTGGACGCCGTCCAGGTGACATCGAAGAAACCGCGGCTTTTTCAGGCTGTATGGCTTTCTCGTGAGTTATGTCAACATTGTATTTTGATTCTTTTTCAACGCGCTGATAACTGGCGGTTTCATCATTTTCATCATGCTCGCTGCTGCGAATACGGTCCACCTTATACTGCGGTGTTTCTAATGTTGGATTAGCAACAATCAGGACATGAATACCACTAAGCTTTTCAATATCTAGAATTGCCTGACGTTTTTCATTAAGTATATACGTTGCGACATCAATCGGCACTTGAATATCAACGCGTGCTGTGCCTTTTTTTAATGCCTCTTCTTCAATGATCCGAACAAGAGAAAGTGACAGTGACTCGACTGTGCGTATCGTGCCCTGCCCAGTGCATCGTGGACAAACAATTTGCGTTGATTCACCTAATGAGGGTTTAAGCCGTTGGCGTGACATTTCCATCAAACCAAAACGTGAAATACGCCCTATTTGCACTCGTGCGCGATCTTGCTGTACCGCTGCATTCAAGCGGTTTTCAACAGCACGCTGATTACGGTTATTCAACATGTCGATGAAATCAATGACCACCAGACCACCTAAATCGCGTAAACGCAACTGACGGGCAACTTCATCTGCCGCTTCTAGGTTAGTATTGGTTGCCGTTTCTTCAATGTCGCTGCCTTTGGTGGCGCGCGCTGAATTAATGTCGATGGAAATAAGGGCTTCAGTGTGATCGATAACAATGGCGCCACCAGAAGGCAACTGCACTTCACGCCGATAAGCCGATTCTATCTGGTTCTCAACCTGAAAACGGTTAAACAGTGGCACGGTGTCATCATAATACTTAATCTTGTCGACACTATTGGGCATGACTTGCTGCACAAAATCCATGGCAGCGTCATAAACTTCTTTTGAATCAATCAGAACTTCGGCAATATCATTACGGAAGTAATCACGTAAGGCACGCGTGGTGACATCACTTTCCTGATAGATTAAAAATGGCGACGGGCGTTCGCTTGCGGCTTTCTCAAAGGCTGTCCACAGTTGCAAAAGGTAGTCCAGATCCCATTGCAGTTCTTCAGCATTACGCCCTACACCTGCTGTACGCACAATCAAACCCATGCCATTGGGAATTTCTAGCTGACTTAAGGCTTCACGAATAAGGGTGCGGTCTTCGCCTTCTATTCGGCGTGAGACACCACCTGCGCGGGGGTTATTTGGCATCAATACCAGATAACGCCCTGCCAGACTAATAAAAGTTGTTAATGCCGCACCTTTATTGCCACGCTCTTCCTTTTCTATCTGAATGACAACTTCCTGTCCTTCTTTTATGGCAGTGCGAATATCGGGACGACCGGACGCTTTTTGCGCTTCTTCAGTGAAGTACATGCGCGACACTTCTTTGAACGGTAGAAAGCCGTGACGCTCTGCACCGTAATCGACAAAGCATGCTTCCAGACTGGGTTCTACGCGGGTGATTTTACCTTTATAGACGTTTGATTTTTTCTGTTCCCGAGATGGAACTTCTACGTCCAGATCGTAAAGCTGCTGACCATCGACCATGGCCACGCGCACTTCTTCTTTCTGGACTGCATTGATAAGAATTCTTTTCATTAGCAGTTAAACCTGTTTGTGCCTCCACATTTAGACCCATGTAAATGCATTGAGTCAGTCCGTATTGCACAAAAAATTGAGGCAACAGACGAACTGCATACTGCGATGCCAAAAGAGTAGACAGTACCCACATCCAAGGAGTGAGCATTAAATCAGTCGTCTCAGGCAGAGTAATTGCGTTATCTGGGGTTAAAATAGGAGGAATCATTAAATTGTATGTTTGTTATTAATTTATACTTATAATTCTTGTTTACCTAAAGCGGCGAAGATAAACATTTAAAAATGTGGCTACTCTTGATGAGTAGTATATACAGCTGCAAAACTCAGATTAAGCCTGACTGCGTCAGTTCATCTGTGCATACAGCCATGTCTTAACGTGATAGACGCATTTTCAAGTATGCTGAACCATCGCTAAAATAAGTTTCTTGCCAAAGCCTGAGGTTATCTGGCTCAAAACCATTGGCTAGCTGGTTTCAAGCTCTCAAACACCTAGGCTTTCAAGCAGCCAAGTTGTCGCGACTTGTTTCCCGTATCAATAAGCTCTATTTTTGACTAGTGCCTAATAAATCAGGCGGAATATAATATCGACATTCGACCTTACAAGTCTGTCAAAATGCACGGCTTTGGTCAATAGATATTATCATCGTCAATTACAGTTCTTTATGCGGACACACAATAAATACGCAACTACATGAAAAATATAATATTTTTAAAACAACTTGGCAATGATGCGCGCACCGAGATGTGATACAAAAAGTGCAGATTTTACGAATGCTTACATTATAATCCATATTTTTTATACAGAAACTAGCCTGTTAAAGTTAAAAATCAAACTTAAGAAGTGGCAAAACGATAAAATATTATGCAAATAAATCAAGATAAGGTAACCCAGCTAACGATAAATGCGGCACAATCGGGTCAACGCATTGATAATTTTCTGTTGAAACATCTAAAAGGTGTACCAAGAAGCCATATTTATCGTTTGTTACGCAGTGGCCAAGTCAGAGTCAACAGTGGCAGAAAAAAACCACACTATAAATTACAGACAGATGACATGGTCAGATTGCCACCAGTAAGAATGACCGAACAACAGAGCGCGAAAATTCCTGATTCCATTCTACAGTTGCTAAAATCAGCTATTATCTTTGAAAATGATGACATCATCGCCATTAATAAACCATCTGGCATTGCTGTTCATAAAGGCAGTGGCTTAAATTTTGGTGTGATAGAAGCCTTTCGTCAACTACTGCCCGAACAAACACTGGAACTGGTGCACCGCCTGGATCGCGAAACTAGCGGCTGTTTATTACTGGCAAAAAATCGTCAGACGCTGACTGTATTGCATCAGCTATTGCGCCATGAAAAAACCGTTCATATTGAAAAAAGCTATCTCGCACTGCTCGACGGGCTTTGGCCTCACGGTAGACAAACCATAGATACAGGCATCAGCAAAATCAAACGTAGCGGTGAACATATCATGCAGGTTGATGTCTCAGGAGATCGAGCTATTAGCCATTTCGAACCAATGGAAATCATCGAGCTTGATAATAATAACCAATGTAGCATAATGAAAATCAGCATTGAAACTGGTCGGACACACCAAATTCGTGTCCACGCACAACACAGTGGTTTCCCTGTTATCGGTGACAGCAAATATGGCAATAAAAGCAGCAACCTCTATTTTAGAAAAATCGGTCTGAAACGGCTTTTTCTACATGCCAAGCAGTTGTATTTACCACTAGCCGACCCCATAACCATAGAAGCCAAACTCAGCGACGACCTAGAAATGTTGTTAAGCAAAATACGATCTAATGTAAGTGAAAACTAAAACGATGAAACAATACCCATTATTAATTTTTGACTGGGATGGCACACTGGTTGACTCCATAAAACGTATTGTCAGCAGTTTACAGTTTGCCAGCCAGCAAGTACTGGATATAACGGTAACAGAAAGCCGGGCAAAAAATGTGATTGGTCTTGGTTTAACTGAAGCCGTTGCCAAGCTGCACCCTGAACTCAATCAGCAACAACATGCCGACCAGTTGAACAAGGTTGCTGATGCTTACCGCCAACATTATCTGTATGATAATACGATTGCCGCGCCACTATTTATTGGTGTCAGGCAATTGTTAGATGAGCTACGAGATACGGGTTATACGCTGGCAATTTCTACCGGAAAAAGTCGCACTGGGCTAAATCGCTGCATCAAGCAGCATCAGCTAGCGGACTATTTTTCCACGACGCGCTGCGCGGGAGAAAACAAATCGAAACCTCATCCTGAAATGTTACACGAAATACTGGAAGAGCTGCATTTTTCACCCGACCAAGCGCTGATGATAGGCGACAGCGAACACGACCTGAAAATGGCAAATAATGCTAATATGCAATGCATTGGTGTCACCCACGGTGTGCACGATGCCACCGTACTGGAAAAACATCAGCCATTAACTTGTTTAGACAATATCACGGAATTATCCGTTTATTTAAA
>CAZMLD010000214.1:0-4316 GCA_964566975.1 uncultured Thiotrichaceae bacterium
AAATATCGGATACAGGCTTAAATGACGGGCAAAAAAATGCCGCATAAAATCAACAGCATGGTTAATCTTTAATGCGGCACTAACTTTATATGGCGGACCGTGCGGGGTTATTCGGACTATCTGCAAAAGCCGCAGATGTTCAAAATCGTTCCTGACGATTTTGTCGAACCGTTCGATCCCGTCTATCTCTTGCATAATGTACATGTACTCTGCTTGAGTGACGTTATCTTGTATTACTAATTTGGCGGACCGGACGGGATTCGAACCCGCGACCTCCGGCGTGACAGGCCGGCATTCTAACCAGCTGAACTACCGGTCCGTAATTGGTGGGTGCTGAGGGAGTCGAACCCCCGACATTCGCCTTGTAAGGGCGACGCTCTACCAGCTGAGCTAAGCACCCCACATGGTAAATCTCTGCAGGACAAATCTGTAAAACAGATTTATTGCCCTGCGGAAAGCGCGCTAGTTTACGGCATCTTTTAATGCTTTACCAGGTTTAAATGCAGGAACTTTTGCTGCAGCAATTTGAATCTCTGCGCCTGTCTGTGGATTACGACCCGTTCTGGCTGCTCGATCACGCACTAAAAATGTACCGAAGCCAACGATGCCAACCTGGTCACCACCAGCAAGTGTATTTGAAATGGTGCTTAGCACGGCATCAACCGCGCGCGCTGCATCTGCTTTTGTTAAATCAGTGGCTGCAGCAACTGCATCAGTAAGTTCTGTTTTATTCATTGAAGGTTTTTCCAATATTGGTGGTTTAAAAATAAATTAAATTAGTAGCTATTATTATATTTATGGTATCTGACGCTGCTAATGCAAGCATCACCCAATGCTGACTACCAATGTTTTCTCAGGTTGAGATTTATACAGTGAGTTACCCAGCGTGTCAACACAAAACCGGAAAAACACTGCATTTCAAGCTGTTTTCACCCTTAGTAGTGCTGGCTTTAGGCTTAGCCGAATACCAATAACCCAGACACCTACAAGATTACCCTGGCAGATTGTTGATTTTTCCTCAGATAAGTGCGGGGCAGTTTTAACGCCGCATCATGCCACACGAGAGAACATCAACAACCTGCTAGGGCATCTTTATTAATTTAGACACCCCGTTTTATTAATGACGCAGTGTTGTTTCTGATTTTTTACCCTTCGATGCACTTGTTGATTTTTCTCCTGATTTAGCACCTTCAGGATTAGCCGCATTTTTTAACGGTTCAGGCATTTCAGCCAACGCCAGCTCCAACACTTCTTCAATCCAGCGCACGGGTTTAACATCCAGCTTACTTAATATGTTTTTAGGTATTTCAACCAGGTCTTTTTCATTTTCATAAGGAATCAGTACCGTTTTTATTCCGGCACGGTGCGCGGCAAGAAGCTTCTCTTTTAAACCACCTATCGGCAAAACTTCTCCGCGCAAGGTGATCTCACCCGTCATCGCAATATTGGCGTTAACGGCTTTTTTAGTTAATGATGAAGCCAGTGCGGTACACATGCCAACACCAGCACTGGGGCCATCCTTAGGTGTCGCACCCTCAGGCACGTGTACGTGTATGTCAATGCTTTCTTGGAAGTCAGGCTGCAAACCCAAGGTTGCCGCTCGACTGCGAATAACAGTCATTGCTGCCTGAATAGACTCCTGCATCACATCACCCAACTGACCGGTGTATGAAAGCTTTCCTTTTCCTCGCATAACGGCTGATTCGATAGTCAGAATTTCTCCACCGACTTCAGTCCATGCTAAACCATTTACCTGTCCGATCTGATCATTATCGACCACCACACCGTAGCGGAAACGTTTTACGCCGAGGTATTTTTCCAGCGTTTTTGGCGTGACTTTGGTTACTTCGGTTGTTGCTTTCTTATCAAGCAGAATTTCTTTAACCACTTTTCGGCATATTTTTGCAATTTCACGCTCTATACCTCGCACCCCTGCTTCACGCGTATAATAACGCACAATGTCGCGTAATGCGGTGCCACCGATCAGTAGCTCATCATCTTTTAAGCCATTATTTTCCATCTGTTTGGGTAGTAGATAGGCTTTTGCAATTTCCACTTTTTCATCTTCGGTATAGCCTGGCAAACGAATGACTTCCATACGGTCTAGCAGTGGACTTGGGATATTCATGCTGTTTGCTGTGGCGACAAACATGACATCAGACAAGTCAAAGTCAACTTCCAAATAATGGTCGGCAAAGGTGTGATTTTGCTCTGGATCCAGCACTTCTAATAATGCTGAAGCTGGGTCACCGCGAAAATCAGCCGCCATTTTGTCGATTTCATCAAGCAAAAATAATGGGTTTCGAGTACCTACCTTACTCAAATTTTGTATGATTTTTCCAGGGAGTGAGCCAATGTAGGTACGACGATGGCCACGTATTTCTGACTCATCACGCACCCCACCAAGCGCCATACGGGTGTATTTTCGATTTGTAGCTCGGGCAATGGAACGACCCAATGAGGTTTTGCCCACACCAGGTGGCCCGACCAGACACAAAATAGGCCCTTTTAATTTTTTTACGCGCTGCTGCACAGCTAAATATTCCAAGATACGTTCTTTGACTTTATCAAGCCCATAATGATCTTCATTTAGCACCGCTTCGGCACCGGCGAGATCATTTCTGATTTTCGATTTTTTCTTCCACGGGCAATCAACTAACCAGTCGATATAATTACGTACTACGGTCGCTTCTGCCGACATCGGCGACATCATTTTTAATTTGTTTAACTCACTGTCTGCTTTTTTTCTGGCTTCCTTACTCATGCCCGATTTTTCAATACGTTTTTCCAGCTCATCAACTTCATTCGGCGCATCTTCCATGTCACCCAGTTCTTTCTGAATCGCTTTCATCTGCTCATTCAAATAATACTCGCGCTGGCTTTTTTCCATTTGCTGCTTAACACGGCCACGGATGCGCTTCTCGATCTGGAGCATGTCTATCTCGCCATCGATTAGCTTCATAATGTATTCTAAACGCTCATGAACACTGGAAACTTCAAGAATTTTCTGTTTTTCATCCAGCTTTAGCGACATGTGCGCGGCAATGGTATCTGAAAGCCGTGAAGGGTCATCGATACCCGCTAGTGAGGTTAGTATTTCGGCAGGGACTTTTTTATTCAGCTTTACATACTGGTCAAACACGCTCAGCACTGAGCGTGAAAGAATGTCCAGCTCCTGTGCGTCTTTTGTCTCGTCATCTGACAGCAACTCATAACCCGCCACAAAGTAGCTGCCTACTTCTTTCATACCTTCAATACGCGCCCGTTGAGCACCTTCTACCAGCACTTTAATGGTGCCATCGGGCAACTTCAGCAACTGCAATATAGTCGCAAGTGTACCAATTTCATGCACATCGTCAATGTTTGGGTCATCGATGTCGGCGCTTTTCTGAGCCACCAGCAAGATTTGCTTGTTATCCTGCATTGCGGCATCAAGCGCTTGGATAGATTTTTCGCGGCCGACGAAGAGAGGGATCACCATGTGTGGGTAAACCACAACATCACGTAAGGGTAAAACAGGAACTTCTGACGATTGCAGTAAATTAACTTCTGAATTTTTTGTGCTAGCCATGACCACCTCGTGTTATATCAGTTAGTAGTATGTGTAGACAGATGAAAGACTTTTCAAGTCAGATTTGAATAATTTATTTGCTTTCCTGAGTCAGTTTTTGTGGTTCGCCACCTTCATACACTAAATATGGCTGATTGCTACCTTCAACCACCGCTTTATCTATCACCACTTTTGACACCCCTTCTAGTGAAGGTAAATCATACATGGTATCTAACAGTATCGTTTCTAGTATTGTGCGTAGGCCGCGCGCGCCTGTCTTACGCGCCATGGCTTTTTTGGCAATGGCGCGTAACGCTTCATCTCTAAGCTCAAGTTCACTACCTTCCATTTCTATCATCTTGCCATATTGTTTGCTTAAGGCATTTTTTGGCTGTGTCAAAATAGTCACTAATGCGTCTTCATCAAGTTCTTCCAGCGTTGCAACGACTGGCAGGCGACCAACAAATTCTGGAATCAGACCATAAGAAATCAGGTCATCCGCTTCCAGTTCATCAATGACTTCATGTGCTTTTCGTTCTTCGTCTTTTGTTCTAACCTCAGCACCAAAACCGATACCGCCTTTTTCTGAGCGGTTACGAATCACTTTATCTAACCCAGAGAATGCACCACCACAAATAAACAGAATATTGGCTGTGTCGACCTGCAAGAACTCCTGTTGTGGGTGTTTGCGCCCACCTTGGGGCGGCACCGATGCCACTGTGCCTTCAATCAGTTTTAGCAGTGCTTGCTGCACGCCTTCACCTGA